>JABFRW010000188.1 GCA_013140805.1 Candidatus Eisenbacteria bacterium | reverse complement strand
AGTTGCTCGATTCGCGCCGGCAGTTCGCCCAGCTCGCGCTTCTCCTTGAAGCTCGCGCGTCGGGGGGCGACGGCGACGCCCGCCGCCTTCGCGCGCGCCGCCCGGCGACCACCGCGCGGTGCCACCTCCGCCTGCTTCTGCCTGAGCCAGTCTTCGTAGCCGCCCACGTACTCGCGCCACACTCCGTCGCCCTCGAACACGAGCGTCGAGGTGACGACGTTGTCGAGGAACGCGCGATCGTGAGAGACCACGAGCAGCGTGCCCTGGAACTCGACCAGCATGTCCTCCAACAGTTCGAGCGTTTCCAGATCGAGATCGTTGGTGGGCTCGTCGAGCACCAGCAGATTGCAGGAGCGCGACAGCACCTTGGCGAGCTGCAACCGCTTGCGCTCGCCACCCGACAGCTTGGTGACCGGGCCCTGGATCTGCTCGGGCGTGAACAGAAAGTCGCGAAGGTAGCCGACGACGTGACGCTCGCCGCCGCCGAGCGCGATCATTTCGCGACCCTCGGCGATGTTCTCGACCACCGTCTTCGAGTCGTCGAGCACCTCGTGAAGCTGCTCGAAGTGCGCGACCTCGAGCTTGGTCCCGGTGATCACGGTGCCGTGCTGGGGTTCGAGTTCTCCGAGCAGCAGCCGAATCAGCGTGGTCTTGCCGCAGCCGTTCGGGCCGATGATTCCGATCCGGTCGCCACGCATGATGGTGGTGGTCAGCCCGCGCACGATCGGCGCGGCGGCGAATGCGTAGTCGACGTTCATGCAGCGCAGCACCATGCGGCCCGAGCGATCCGCGTCCTGAAGCTGCGCCTTCACACGCCCGACCACTTCGCGCCGTGCGCCGCGCTCCAGTCGCAGCGACTCGAGCACCCGAACGCGACCTTCGTTGCGGGTGCGGCGTGCCTTGATGCCGCGTCGAACCCACGCTTCCTCCTGCGCCAGCTTCTTGTCGAACAGCGCGGCCTGATCCGCCTCGATTCGCAGCTCGGCCTCGCGCTGTTCAAGGTAGGCGTCGTAGCCGAGGCGGTAGCTGCGGATCGCGCCGCGATCGAGATCGAGGATGCGAGTCGCGAGGCTGCGCAGGAAGCTGCGGTCGTGGGTGACGAACAGCAGTGTGCCGCGGCGCCGTCGCAGCGAGTCTTCGAGGTGGCGGATCGCATCGATGTCGAGATGGTTGGTGGGCTCGTCGAGGATCAACAGATCGGGATCGCGCACCAGGGCCGCCGCGAGCAGCACGCGTCGCTTGGATCCCGCGGACAAGGTGCGGATCTCTGCGGGCAGATCGATCGAGAGGTCGTGCGCCGCCTGCTGGATGCGGGTTTCGATCTCCCACGATGCGTCGCTGTGCGCGACCCCGCACACGTCGTGCAGGTAGTCGACGACGGTGCCCGCGAGGTCGAGCGGCACGTCCTGCTGCAGGCTCGCGACCCGCAGGCCGGGGCGCCTCGCGATCTCGCCGTCATCGGGGGCCAGCGTGCCCTCGAGGATCTTGAGCAGCGTCGACTTGCCGGCGCCGTTGCGTCCCAGCAGTCCGATCCGCTCGGCATCCTCAATCTGGACGTTCACCGAGTCGAGAAGCGGAGGTCCGGCGAAGGCGATGCGAACGTCGTTGAGACCCAGGATCGCCATGCGGGAGCCGTCTCCTCGTTGAACTAATGGCCTGCGGAGTTTGAAAGATCCTCCACGATCGACCATGGGGGAGTGCTTCATAACAGTGCGGGACGATTGAAACAACCACCCGTATCACGTTGCTCAGTAAGGGCTGGCGTGAAACGGCGTCCAATTCCGCTCGCTGGCACCGATTTCGCCCTGTAAGTCCCCGTCATGCAGACCCCGGCCCGAGCCGCTGGTTCCGCTCGGCGCGGTCTTCGAACTCTCAAAGTTCGCTCGAACGACGAAAGGACGGCATCCGATGAAGCACCGCGTGATCACCCTCGTTTGCGCCGCGCTGGCCCTGACCGTCGGGACCGCGATGGCTGCGTCTCCGATCCCGAGCGCGTCACGCTGCTCATGGACTCGCGCACGCTGTTGCCGCCCGATCTGTCGGTCGGCATGGCCATGCGCGCCGAGTTCCTCCTGATGGAGAACGGGCAGTTCTACGCACGGCGCGTGATTCCGAATCGGGGCTACAGCTACAGCAAGGCGCCTCGCGCGAGCATTTCGTCCGACCCGATCGAAGGCGTGGATCCGGTCGCGCTCGAGACCGCGCCGGTCGCGGTCAACAGCGAGCCGGTCGCGATCGAGCGTGTTCCGCTCGAAGACCATCGCGTGAACGAAGTCTCGACCACGACGCCGACGATGGCGCAGACGACCGATGCGGATGTCTCCGCGACGGCCGAGGCGATCAGCGACGATGACGACACGCTGCCGCAGACCGGAAGCCGCTCGCCGATGATCGCCACGTTCGGGCTGTTCGCGGTCGCGGCTGCGACCGGGCTCCTGCTCGCGCGTCGCCCGCGCCGCGCGCGTCGCTATCCGCGCTGGACGGCGTGGTAATGAACGCCCAACGCTGGATGGATGGTGCGCAGAGTGCGCTCTTCATCGTCGGGTTCGTGCTGCTGGCCGTGTGGTTCAAGGGTCAGTCCGACACGGCCGCGTTTCAGCGGCGCGAGTCGCGGGCGCTGGATGCCGCGATCGGACGCGCGGGGGCGCAGGACGCAGTGGTTCGCGGCTCAGAGAGTCGAGTGCGGGCGCGCAATGCCTCGTCCCGCACGCGTCGCGTCATCGGACGCATCGAGATTCCGCGACTCGGGATCTCGGCCATGATCGGGCAAGGCATCGAACCACGCATTCTCGAACTCGCGGTTGGACACGTCGAGACCACCGCGCAACCCGGTGAGCCGGGCAATGTCGGGCTCGCCGGTCACCGCGACTCGTTCTTCCGCGGACTCGGCAACATCCGGGAGCGTGATGTCATTCGCATCGTGACCGCCCGCGGCACGTTTCGATATCGCGTGCAGTGGGGCGCAGTGGTCGAACCGGGACGAGTCGACGTGTTCGACTCGACGGCCACGCCTTCTGTGACGCTCGTCACTTGCTATCCATTCGACGCCATCGGCCCGTCGCCTCAGCGCTTCGTGGTCCGTGCTACACAAATCGATCCGAACGCTGCGGCCGTCGCGGTTGCGACGCCTCTCGCGCGGGCCGAATTCCAGAGGAGACCGTCATGACCCGTTCCCATCTCAAGTCCGCATTGCTCGCCAATCTCATGTTCGCCGGCAGCCTCGGTTTGCTGACTGGCTGCAACGAGACCGAAGCGAAGCAGGGCACCACCAGCTCGTCGAGCAACAACTACGTCGCGCCGTCGTCGAAGCTCACCTCCGGCACCACGATCGACGTGGCGCTCGGTAGCCAGCTTTCGTCCGAGACCGCGCAGGTCGGCGACACCTGGCACGGTAAGGTCACGGACGATGTCGTGTCCGGTGACAAGGTCGTGATCCCGTCCGGCAGTTCGGTCACCGGCACGGTGACGGGCGCCCGCGGGGCGAAGCGCGGCGAGCGCGCGATGCTCGACCTGGCGATCAAGAGCATCAGCGTGCACGGCAACAATGAGTCGGTCAGTGCGAGCACCGAAGAGGTGGTCGCGGGCTCGACGCGCGCACGCAATCTGGGCGCCATCGCCGGAAGCGCAGCCGCAGGTGCCATCATCGGCAAGGCAGTGGGTGACGGCAAAAACGGTGCGGTGGGCGGCATCATCGGCGGCGCGACGGCAGCGGGAGTGGTCGCGGCCTCGAAGGGCTATCAGGTCGTGCTGAAAGACGGAGCGGTGATGAGCTTCACGGTGAATCAGACCGTGAGCATGCGCTAGCGTCCGCTCGGCTTCTCGATTACCGGCGCTCGTCGACGACGCAGCCGGGCCGTGCGACTCGCTTCGTACCGCGATTCGGCCCGCTCGTCGTCACGTGCGCTTCGCTTGTCGAGGCTTTGACATTCGACTCGCGTGGCTCCATGACTCTGCGCGCCCATGAGCCGCGAACTGTTCCCTGCCGTAATTCATTGGGCTGCCGCGATGCCCGCGACAGCCCTGTTTGCTGCCGCTTCGGTCGCTGCGCTGCTCGCCGACGCCACCGTGGCGAGTGCCCAGGACTCGACCTCGAGCGCGACCACGGTGGTGCGTGAAGTCGCGATCGTGCGGCGCAACGGCCCGGTGGTCCTCGATGGGCACCTGTCGGACGCTGCCTGGCAGTCGGCGCCGATGATCGGCGACTTCAAGCAGCGCGAGCCCACCGAGGGCAAGGCCGCGAGCCAGCGCACCGAAATGCGGCTGCTGTTCGACGAGGAGGCGCTCTACGTGGGCGCGCGACTGTTCGATGCGAGTCCCGACTCGATCGTCAAGAACCTCACGCGCCGCGACGGACAGTCGCGCTCCGACTTGATCGAGGTGCTGCTCGATCCCTACTACGACCGTCGCAGCGGGTACTTCTTCGGAGTCAACGCGGCCGGCACGCTCTACGACGGGACGATCTACAACGACGGCTGGACCGACAACTCATGGGATGGCGTGTGGGAGGGACGCTCCCGCGTGGACGCCGAGGGCTGGAGCGTCGAGATGCGAATCCCGTTTTCGCAGCTCCGCTTCGCGCAGGCCGAGCCGCAGCGCTGGGGCATCAACTTCCATCGCTCGATGGGGCGCGGATTCGAGGACTCGTACCTGGTCTACCAGCCGCACGAAGAGAGCGGCTTCGTTTCGCGCTTCCCGACCCTCGTGGGACTCGAGGGCGTGAGCCCCGGCACCGCGATCGAGATCCTGCCGTTCGCGACCTCGAAGGCCGAATACCTGCGCCATTCGCCGGGCGATCCGTTCAACGACGGGTCGCGCGCGGTGGCGAACTTTGGTGGTGACCTGCGCATGCCGCTGGGCGCCAAGCTGACGCTCAACGGCACCGTCAATCCGGACTTCGGTCAGGTCGAGGTCGATCCGGCGGTCGTCAATCTGAGTGACGTCGAGACCTTCTTCCCCGAGAAGCGCCCGTTCTTCGTCGAGGGCAGCTCGATCTTCGACGCCGGCCAGCAGGGGGCGAGCGACTACTCGAACTTCAACTGGAGCCAGCCGACCTTCTTCTACTCGCGTCGCGTCGGCCGCGCACCGGCCGGCTCGCTGCCGGACGATGCGGAGTTCCGTGACGTTCCGAACGGCACCACCATTCTGGGTGCCGCAAAAGTCAGCGGAAAGATCGGCGCCGGAAACGTCGGCATGCTGCACGCCCTGACCGCGCGCGAGCACGCCGACGTCCAGCCGTTCGGGTTCACGAGCCAGTCGCAGCACGAAGTCGAGCCGCTCACCTACTACGGCGTGGGCCGCTATCAGAAGGAATTTCCCGAGCGGCGGCACGGGCTCGGTCTCATCACGACGGTCGCCGCGCGCGAATTCGACGATCCGCGACTCGAGCGCGAGTTCAACCGCACCTCGGTGGTCGCGGCGGCGGATGGCTGGCACTTTCTCGATGCGGCGAAGACCTGGGTGCTGTCGGGCTGGGCGGGTGCCTCTCACGTGAGCGGCAGCGAGGCACGGATCACCGATCTGCAGCTCAGCTCGCGGCGCTACTACCAGCGACCCGACGCGGAGAGCTTCGAGCTGGACACCACGGCCACCTCGCTGTCGGGCGCGGGTGCTCGCGTGTGGCTCAATCGCGAGAAGGGTCCATGGATCACGAATGCCGCGGCCGGTGTGCTCTCGCCAGGCTTCGAGGTCAACGACCTGGGCTTCATGAACCGCTCGGACGTGCTCAACGCGCATGCGATGTTCGGCTACAACTGGTCCAAGCCCACGCATCACATTCGGCACCATCGAGTGCTGGGCGCACTGTTCGGAGGTTCGAACTTCGACGGCGACGTCACCGACGCGGGCCTGTGGGCGAGCAAGTTCTGGTGGTGGACCAACAACTGGGTCACCGAGCTCACCGGTTCGGTCTCGCCCGAGACCGTGAATCCTCGACGCAGCCGCGGTGGGCCGCGCATGAAGAATGCGGCGGCGTACAACTTCAGCACCTTCTTCGACACCGACGGCAGCCGGGTGCGCTACTACTACTTCGGCACCAACTCCTCGGCCGCACCCGACGAGAACTCGTGGTCGTGGAGCGTGGAGCCCGGCATCACCTACCGCCCGTTTCCCAATCTGTCCGTTCAGGTCGGGCCGAGCTTCGAGCGAGCGCGCGACGGTGCGTTCCTGGTCGCGACAATCGACGATCCCGCCGCGACCGCGACCTACGGGCGGCGCTACGTGTTCGCGCAGCTCGATCAGACCACGCTCGCCGCCAATCTGCGCGTCAATGTGTCGTTCACTCCGGCGATGAGCCTGCAGTTCTACGGGCAGCCGCTCATCGCGACCGGCAAATACCGCGACCTGCGCGAACTCGCGCGGCCCAACAGCCTCGACTTCAGTGGCCCCGGCGCGGGCGCCTGGACCTACGATGAAACCACGCGCCAGTTCGATCCGGACGGCGCCGGGCCGCAGGGCGCCTACTCCGAGGACTTCGACTTCAAGTCGCTCGCCGCGAACATGGTGTACCGCTGGGAGTACCGGCCCGGCTCGGCGTTCTATCTGGTGTGGACCCAGAAGCGCACCGACGTCGACGGCGACGCGGCGTTTGAACCGGGCCCCGCGTTTCGCCGCCTCGGCCGTGCCGATGCGGACAACATCTTCCTCGCCAAGGTGACCTACTACCTGAATCGCTAGTCGGGTCACGGCGAGTGCCGGGCGCGTGGATTCCGCCTGCGGAGTCCTTTACTCTCGACGCCATGTCAGCTCATGAGGAGATGGTCCCCGAGGACCAGCGAGACCCCGTGCTGGTCGAGCGCCTGCGCGCCACCGCCGAATTGCTCGAGCAGATCGTGGCCGATCGCGGCTTGCTCGCGCATCTGTCGGCCGAGGATCGCAGGCGCGTGATCCAGGCGGCCGGGCGCGTGCACAGCCCCGACAACGCGGCCCGCCGGCGCATGGTGAAGGCGAAGGTTCGCATGCAGAAGGCGGGGCGCGTGAGCCGCGACGAGAAGCTGCTCGCCCGCACCGGCATTCGCTCGCTGCGGCGCCAGCCGGTTTACACCACGCCGAACGTGTTCGCGCCGACCGACTTCGTGCCGCGCGACGTCCACGGCGAAACCGTGCCGCGCGAGGCGGCCCAGCCGCAGAACTGCTACGTCTGCAAGCAGGATTACACGACGCTTCACCACTTCTACGACCAGATGTGTCCGCCGTGTGCCGAGTTCAATTTCGCCAAGCGAACCGAACTGGCGGACCTGAGCGGCCGGGTGGCGCTGCTGACCGGTGGCCGCGTGAAGATCGGTTATCAGGCCGGGCTCAAGCTGCTGCGTGCGGGTGCCCAGCTCATCGTGACCACGCGCTTCCCGCGCGACTCAGCGGCGCGCTACGCGCGCGAACCGGACTTCGCCGAGTGGGGGCACCGGCTCGAGATCTTCGGGCTCGACCTGCGCCACACCCCGAGCGTCGAGGCGTTCTGCTCCGAACTCCTGCGCACCCGCACGCGACTCGACTTCATCGTGAACAACGCGTGTCAGACGGTGCGGCGCCCACCCGAGTTCTACGAGCACATGATGGCGAACGAGACCGCCGCACTCGATGACGCACCGGCGAACGTGCGGCGACTGCTCGGGTCCTACGAGGGGCTGCGGGGTGCGAATCTGCTGACCGACGGCGATCCCGCGACCCAGTCGCCGGCCGCCGTGGCGCGCGGCATCGCCGAGGTGATCGGGCTCACGCACGCGGCCGAGCTGTCGCAGGTGCGGCTGCTCGAAGAGGAACAGCAGGCGCGCAGGAGCCTGTTCCCCGAAGGCCGGCTCGATCAGGATCTGCAGCAGGTCGATCTGCGCGGTCGCAATTCGTGGCGACTGCTGATGGCCGAAGTGCCGACCGTCGAGCTGCTCGAAGTTCAACTCGTGAACGCGATCGCGCCGTTCCTTCTGAACGCGCGGCTCAAGCCGCTCATGCTGCGCACTTCGGAGCGCGACAAGCACATCGTGAATGTTTCGGCGGTCGAAGGTCAGTTCTACCGCACCGCCAAGACGACGAAGCACCCGCACACCAACATGGCGAAGGCCGCGCTCAACATGATGACGCGCACTTCGGCGACCGACTACTTCAACGACGGCATCCACATGAACAGCATCGACACCGGCTGGGTGACCGACGAGGATCCGGCCGCGATCGCCGAGCGCAAGGTGATCGAGCATCGATTCCACCCGCCGCTCGACATCGTCGACGGTGCGGCACGCATCCTCGACCCGATCATCGTCGGCGTGAACACCGGCGTGCACGTGTGGGGCAAGTTCCTGAAGGACTATCGGGAGACCGACTGGTAGGGGTGTGGGCGTGAGCGGATGGGTCGAAGGCCTGGCGACGAAGGTGGCGGGCGCCACCGGGCGCGCAGAACTCGCGGGTGTTCTGCACGCGCAACTGAGAGACGCCTTCGAGCCGCACACGCTGGCCGTGTTCCTGCAGCGCGCGGACGGCCGACTCGTCGCGATGACGGAAGTCCCCGCCGAGATCTCGGAGTCGCTTCCGGACGACTATCCGCTGCTCGCCAGCCTGAGTCGCGAGCGCACCTGCGTGACCTCGTCGCACGCACTCGCGGGCGAGCTGGCGCACGCGCCGCTCACTTCGCTGGCGGCCGAGTGCGCCGTGCCGGTGCTCGATCGCCGGGCGCAACTGATCGGGCTGTTCGTGCTCGGCGCGCGCCGCGGTGGGGAACGCTACGCCGACGAAGACCAGCGCCTGCTGCTCGCGGCGGCCGACGAGGCCGGCTTCACTCTCGAGGCGATTCGTCGCGCCGAACTGCTCGCCGATCGCATGGAGGCCGCACGTCGTCAGGATCGCGAGATCGCGATCGCACGCGAGGTGCAGTCGCGGCTGTTCCCGCAGCGCGTGCCGGTGCTTCAGAACCTCGAGCTGGCGGCGCGCTGCATGCAGGCCCGTTCGGTGGGAGGCGACTACTACGACTTCCTCGAGCTCGGTCCGCGACAGCTCGGATTCGTGATCGCGGACGTCTCGGGCAAGGGCGTGCACGCGGCGCTGCGGATGGCGAACCTCCAGGCTCACCTGCGCAGCCAGGCGGGGAGCGCTCCGCAGGATCCGCTTCGGGTGTTGCGCGAGGTCAATCGCATGATGTGCGAGGCGGCGGTCGCGGGTCACTTCGCGACGCTGTTCCTGGGCGTGTTCGCCGACTCCTCTCGGCGCCTCACGTTCATCAACTGCGGCCACAATCCGCCTTTGTGCCTGCGTCGCGATGGCTCAGTCGAGTGGCTGGGCGCCACCGCCACGGTGCTCGGCGCATTCGTCGACTGGGACTGCGCGCTCGGGCGGGTGCAGCTCGCGCCCGGCGACCTGCTGGTGGCCTACAGCGACGGCATCACCGAAGCGACGCGCGGCGAAGAGCAGTTCGGCGACGAGCGGCTGCTCGGCGTACTGCGCGAGCATGCAGCGGCGCCCGTCGAGGCGATCGTCTCGGCGGTGCTCGAAGCCGTCCAGGCGTTCAGCGCCGGCGAGCAGTCCGATGATCTGACGCTGATGGTCGGTCGGGTGCGGTAGCGCGAGACCGCTGCGCACCTGACCGGCTCAGCGAACCACCTTCTCCTTCGCCGTCACCGCCGGCAGCTCCTTCTCGCGCACCAGCCGATTAAATGCGCTCAACTCGGCGCCCAACAGCACGCCGAGCTTCGCCAGCTCCGCGTCGATCGCACCTGCGACCTCGTCGTACACGGTGTAGCACTGCTCGGTCGGCGCGGCGTCCGCCCCCGACACCACGCCCGTCAGGCTGCTGAGCTTGTCGTTGAGCCGGATCGGAAAGTTGAGCGGATCCTGACTGCTGCGATTCTTGGTCTGGTAGAGCGCTTCCTCGACCGCGGTGAGCCTGGCAGTCAGCGCCCGCGCGGAGCCGCCGATGGTCGTGTCCTTGGGCGCGGCCGATCCCGCCCGCGCCGCGACCGCTTCGAGCTGATCACGCACGTCGCGCAGCTTCACGATCGCGTCGTGCGTCTCGGTGAGCTTGTCGCGGATCTTCAAGTGCAGGTCGAAGCGCTTCTGGTAGTCGGCCGTCGTGGTTGAGAGCCGCGGATCCTTCTGAACCTCGAACGCCTGGGTCTGTGACTTGCCGCCCACCGTCAGCCGCACTTGATAGCGGCCCGGCATCACGGTGGGGCCCGACAGATCGCCGCCCCACAGGATCATGCCCTTGAAGCGACTTGCATCGGGGTAGCGCAGGTTCCAGGCGAAGCGATTGAGTCCCGCGCGGGCGGGAATCCTGGGCTCCGTGCTGTCATCGCCCTCGCCGTCTTTGTGAGTCGTCGCCTCGCTCGAGTCTCGATTCGCGAACTTCCGAATGAGCTTTCCCGACGCGTCGAGGAACTCGAGCGTGATCTGCTCCTTCTCTTTGGGTTCGGCCGCGAGGCGGTAGTAGATCGTTGCGCCGTACGAAGGGTTGGCGCCGACTCCGGTGCCGCCCGGACCGCCGAACATCGACGCATTCGATGGTGCGAACAGCCACGCGTTCGCGCTCGCGACCTCGGGGGTGAGCTGTCGCAGCGGCGCGATGTCGTCGAGAATCCAGAACGAGCGCCCCTGAGTCGAAACCACCACGTCGTTGTCCTTGATCACGAGGTCCGTGATGGGGACCACCGGCAGAGCGCCCCGCACCTCGCCGTCCGGCTTCGCGAGGTCCGCGATCAGGCCCGGGCGATTGAGCCTCAGCGGCAGCCAGTGAGCACCTCCGTCGGGCGACGCACTGACGCCGGCTTCGGTGCCGCAATAGAGCAGGTGCTTGCGCACGGGGTCCTCGCGAACCACGCGCACGAACGCATCACTCGGCAGATCCCCGACGATCGAGCGCCAGCTCTTCCCATAGTCGTTCGTCACGAACGCGTAGGGGCGGTTGTCGTCGAGCTTGTAGCGATTCGCTGCGATGTACGCCGTAGCAGGATCGTGGGGCGAGGGCTCGATCTGACTGATCAGGCTCCACGCCGGCAGTGCTTGCGGCGTGACGTTTTGCCAGCTCCTGCCGGCGTCTCGCGACACGTGCACCAGGCCGTCGTCCGAGCCCACCCACAGCAGTCCCGGAGCACGCCGCGACTCGGCCATGGCGAAGATCGTGCAGTAGTACTCGACGCTGGTGTTGTCCTTGGTGATGGGCCCGCCCGATGGGCCGAGCTTCGAGCGGTCGTTGCGCGTCAGATCGGGACTGATCACGTGCCAGCTGTGGCCTTCGTCGGTGGTGCGGTGCAGCACGTTCGAGCCGGCATAGAGCACGTTCGGATCGTGCGGCGAGATCACGATCGGAAACGTCCACTGGAATCGATACTTCGCACCCTCGGCGCCCCAGCCCATCGGATTGTTGGGGTACGGATTCACGTCTCGCAGTTGACCGGTGCGTCGATCGAAGCGCGTGAGGTATCCGTCGTAAGAGCCGGCGTAGACGATGTTCGGATCGCCCGGCTTGGGTGCGATGAACCCGCTTTCGCCACCGCCCACGTCGTACCAGTCGGTGCGATCGATGCCATAGCCCGAGGTGCGGCTCGGGATCGCGACCGTCGAGTTGTCCTGCTGCGCTCCATACACCTTGTAGGGAAAGCCATCATCGGTGATGACGTGATAGAACTGCGCGGTGGGCTGATTGCCCTGGCTGCTCCACGATCGCCCGCCGTCGAACGAAACGTTCACACCGCCGTCGTTCGCTCCGATCATGCGCTGCGGGTCGTCGGGATCGATCCACAGATCGTGATGATCGCTGTGCGGCGCGCCGATCGACTGGAAACTCTTGCCGCCGTCGGCGGAGCGCATGAATCGTACGTTGAGCACGTAGGCGACTTCCGCGCTCACCGGATCGGCGTAGACGTGGGTGTAGTACCAGGCGCGCTGGCGGAGATTGCGATCTTCGTTGACGCGACTCCAGGTGCGCCCCGCGTCGTCCGAGCGGAACAGCCCGCCGTCGGCCGCTTCGACCATCGCCCACACCCGATCGGAGTTCGCACCCGAGACGGCGACTCCCGAGCGTCCCCACAGTCCCTTCGGCAGCCCCTCGGTGAGTCGTGTCCAGCGGTCGCCGCCATCCGTCGACTTCCAGAGTCCGCTGCCCGAGCCTCCGCTCTCGAGGCTCCACGGCGTGCGATGCACCTGCCAGGTCGTGGCGTAGAGCACCCGCGGATTGCGAGGGTCGAGCACCAGATCGATCGCGCCGGTGCTGTCGTTGACCGCCAGCACGCATTTCCAGCTCTCGCCGCCGTCTCGAGTGCGAAACACACCGCGTTCGTGGCTGGCGCCGAAGGTGTGACCGAGCGCGGCGACGTAGACCAGGTCGGGATCGCGCGGATGGATGCGAACGCGCCCGATCTGGCGCGAGTCCCTCAGTCCGACGTGCTTCCAGCTGCGCCCCGCGTCGAGCGACTTGTAGACCCCGTCGCCGTGCGAAACGTTGCCGCGGATGCAGCCCTCGCCCATGCCGGCATAGATCACGTTGGGATCGGATGCGGAGACCGCGATCGCGCCGACCGAACCGGTGCCGAGGTGGCCGTCCGAGACGTTCGCCCACGAAACGCCGCTGTCGGTGCTCTTCCAGATGCCGCCGCCGGTGCCGCCGAAGTAGTAGACGTTGCGCTGACCGATCACCCCGGTCGCCGCCGTCGCACGACCGCCGCGCGATGGACCGATGTTTCGCCACTCGAGTCCCGCGAGTTGCCGTTGATCGAAGGGATCGAGCTTCGCCACGGCTTTCGAGGCGCCAAGGGCGAGCGGGGGCTGAGCGGTCGCGGCGAGCATCAGGACTGCGATCCAGATCACGCGGGCATTCATGCAGTTCTCCGAAGGGCACGAGGGGCTTTTCAGGCGCTCAGGCGATCGCGAACAGGCGCACGATACCGTAAGGCACGGGCGACAGTTCTGCGGGATCGCGACCGGCGTCGCGAGTCACCCGGGAGCCATGCGCCGCATTGACTGTCACTTAGCATGCGGTCGCCCACGTGGCCCCGGCCTTGCTGATCTGGCTCGCGCTCGCGCGTGAGTTCAGGAGATCTGGGGGCTCGCTTTGGGGCACTCGCGCGCGAGTCCTTCTTCATCGCCTCGCTCTCCCGCCGCAGGAGGGACCCCGTGAACGTGGCTACGCTCTATCCCACGCTGCGCAGTCGCGTGCGCGACGCGCTCGATCACGATCGTGGACTGCTCAATTCGGTCCGCAAGCTGCGCTACCTGCTCGTGCAGGGCCCCTGGCAACCGCTGGTGGTGCGCTATTACCAGAAATTCGGACACAATCCACCGTATCCGGTCGCTCAGATCACCCAGATCGCGCCGCTCGACGTCGATGGTGCCGTCCGGCGCCTCGATCGTGATGCGTTCTCGCCCGGCATCCACGTGGGCGAGGAAACCGTCGACGAGATCGTCGGGTACGTGAAGGCGCGCGGCTCCCGCTGGATCGAGAATCCGCACAAGGCGTGCGCGGCCGTCGATCGAATCGCGCACGACCCGGTCATCGTCGACGTCGCGCGCGGCTACTTGCGTGCCGAGCCGATCCTGCTCGAGACGCGCGCCTACTGGACGATCCCGACCCCCGACGAACAGGGCCGCGTGTTCGGTGCCGCCGACGGAGGTCAGTTCCACTACGACGTCGCCGACGTCAAGTCGCTCTCGGTGTTCCTCTACCTCACCGACGTCGACGACGAGTCGGGCCCCCACGTGGTGATCCGCGGCACTCAGGCCCGTCGCACGCCGCAGCAGATCTTCACCCGCATGCTCGACGACGCGACCGCCGAGCGCCGCTTCGGCGATCGCATCCAGGTGATTCGAGGCCCACGGGGCACCGGCTGGTTCGAGGACATCGCGACCTATCACAAGCAGGCGCATGGCACGAAGGTTCGCCTGCTGCTGAGCCTCCTCTACTCCCTGCACCGACGGCCGGGCGTGCCACGGCGGAGCCTCGCGAACCGGCAGGGGTGAGGCTTCGAGCGCAGGTGTCGCTCGAGTTGAGGTAACGTGCCGCGTCCGCGGCCGGCTTCAACCCCCTGCGAGGTCCTGATTGGCACTCGGCGCCACGATCCACCAGTTCCTGATTCAGCTCTCCCACGTGGATCGCTCGGTCTACGAATCGCTCGAGTTGCGCGTGGCGCGTCATCCCTCCGAAAGCGAAGAGTTTCTGTGTGCCCGGGTGCTCGCGTTCTGCCTCGAGCACCGCGAAGGGCTCGCGTTCTCGAAGGGCCTGGTGGAGCCCGACCAGCCGGCTCTCGAGGTGAGGGATCTGACCGGAACCCTGAAGGCGTGGATCGAGGTCGGATCTCCCGACTCCGCGCGGCTGCACCGTGCCAGCAAAGCCGCACCGCGCGTCGCCGTCTACACCCACCACGATGCCGAGCGCTACTGGGCCTCGCTGGCCGGTGAGCGCATTCATCGCGCCGAGGAGATCGAACTGTACGGGCTCGACCGTGAACTGGTGTCCGAACTCGTGGCACGGCTCGAGCGGCGCATGACGTTCGAACTCTCGGTCACCGACGGCATGCTGTATCTGACGCTGGGCGAAGACCTGCTGTCGGCACCGCTCGCCTCGCACCGACTGACGGGGTAGGGGCCCGCCGGGGCGCTCGGGCCGCTCCCGGCCCGTAACTGGCTCAAAAGTCGCCCGATGTTCGCCGTGCCCGCACCGGACGTAATGGACTCTCAGGAACCCACTCGACTCGTTCCCGAGGGCATCTCCGATGCGATGGCGCTCGATCCACACCGGCCTGCTGTTGTGCCTCGCGGCGCTCCTTCCCGCAGCGTCGGCGCGTTCGGCGGGTCCGCCGCCATCGACGCTTGAGGGCCACGACCTCGAGGTCGCGGACGAGCTGGGTACCGGGGTCGAATCCGCCCTTGGCAGCCTGCTCTCGGGGCAGATGGCCGGCGAGATCACGCGCGTCACCGTGAACGCGGACGAAGGCTCACGGATCACCGTGCGCGTGAGCTACTCGGGGTTCGAAGGCGGCCGCATGTGGGCCGAAGCCCTGAACTCCAATCGCAAGCTCCAGAGCTGGATCACCGCCAGCACGCCGCAGTCACTCGGCGCCAGCTCGGGCGAGGTCGAATTCGTGCTCGACGCCGGCGACCGTGCCCCCGAGGGCGGCAGCCGGGCCTCTTCGTTCCTGCGGCTGAGTGTGGCGCGCGGCGATCGTTCGGTCGCCAGTTTTCGCCGCAACTACCGCATGGCCAAGACGTGGGGCGCGATCGCGGGTGAACCGACCGCGCTGATGACCACCACGATCATGCCGAAGCCGATCGGGACCACCGCAACACTCACCGAGGCTCCGAGCTATCCGCTGCCTCCGCGATCGGGAGTGGCGACCGCTCCCGCGC
>JABFRW010000187.1 GCA_013140805.1 Candidatus Eisenbacteria bacterium | reverse complement strand
GTTCGAGCTCGAGGCGCTGCCGCACCGAGCGAATCGAGTTCGCGTTCGAACCCCTCGCAGTTCACGACGTCTCCCCCGTGACCCACGCCTCGCGAAGCGCCGCGCGCGCACGGCTCAAGTGAGTCTTGACCGTGTTCTCGGGCAGCTCGAGTACGCTCGCGACCTCGAGCACCGAGCGGTCGTGGTAGTAGAACAGTGTGACTGCGGCGCGCTGCATGGGGCTCAACTGCTCGATCAGTCCTTCGAGTCGCGCCGCAGTCGCAAGTGCCGCGGCGGCGCGTCCCGCCACCGATTCGATGATCGGCTCCGGGGCGTGCTCGAGCGCGATCTCCCGGGCGCGGCGGGCCGTCAACATCACGGCACGATCGAGCGCACGGCGCACCACGATGCGATGCAGCCAGGTCGAGAACGCTGCCTCACCGCGAAACCCCGGAAGCGCGCGCCACGCGCGAACGAACGCGTCCTGCGCGACTTCCTCCGCCACTCCGCTGTCCCTCACGATGCGAAGCGCCAGCCCGTAGGCGCGATCGCGATGCCGCTCGACCAGCACTCGGAAAGCGGCCTGGTCGCCGCCGCGGGCTCGCTCGACCACCTCGCGCTCGGCCTCTGCGGCAGCACTCTCGGCGCGCAGCGAATGCGGCCGCGCGGCATCGGGTCGCACCGCACGGCCCGCATCGGTCGGGGCCGACGGCCACGCCGCGGCACCGGAATCCATGAAGGGGAGGTCCATCGCCTGCATAGACGGCCACAACCCCGTCCGGGTTTCAAACCGGGTGAAACCCCGGCGCGTCCGCACCGGTCCCAGCAGTACCACCCGGTGCCGGGATCCATCCGCCGGCCGGATTCGCGAAAGGACCTCACCATGCCGATCGATTCCGACTTCATCATTCCGTTTCTACTGTTTCTGCTGCCCGTGATCGCGATCATCGGGGGCATCGTGTCCGGCATCATCAAACAGCTGGGTCGCCAGCGGCTCATCGAACTGGCCCAGCAGGAACGGATCGCGGCGATTCAGCGCGGGCTCGACCCCTCGCTGCTCGCCCCGCTGCCGGTCGACTCGATCGCGAACCTCGACGTGTTCACCGGACCCGAGTCCGATCGCCGCCGCTCCCAGAGCTTCCTCGTGAGCGGGGTCATCACGATTTTCGGCGGGCTCGGAATCCTCGTCTTCCTGCTCATGATGAAGGTCGACTCGGTGCGCCCGATGTGGGCGGTCGGCTTGATTCCGATCATGGTAGGAATTGCACTCGTGATCTCGGCGATGCTGCTGAGGCCGCACAAGCGCTAGCAATTCTGCGGTAGACACCGAAGGGCGCGGGGTGGAGACTGTCGCGGGATCCATCCCGCTCCCCTCGGGGTATCAAGCGCCGACCGGGCGCCCTCACGGGTCCACGGATACCGCATGCGACTTGCCAGACCTCTCGTGCTTCACCCGCGGTTCGTGGGCTCCGCGCTGCTCGCGTGCCTCGGGGCCTTCGTCCTCTCCACGTCCGCTCGCGCAGGCTTCGAGCCGGTTTCGAACTCGCAGTGCATCGGAGCACACCGACTCGGCCCCGATTCGAGCGTCGCCACCGGGAGCCGGGCACTCGGCCCCTCGCGCGGCCTCGCACAGACGTTTCGCACCGACGACACGCTGGTGCGCGCGGTCACGGTGTGGCTACCGGGTCCCTCACGAGTCCTGCGCGCTCCGCTGCGCGTCTATCTGACGCTTGCCGACCACGCCGGTCGCCCGCGGCTCGATCAGATCATCGCCGAGGGGCCGCCGGTTTCGCGCGGCGCGGGCGACGGCATTCGTCCTTCCCGCTTCGAATTCACGTTCTCGCCGCCGCTCGCCCTTCCGGCGCGCGGCACGTACGCGGTGGTCGTGATCGCGGATGAATGCGGTCTCGTTTCGCTCCTCACGCGCGACGAGCTTCGCGCCGCGCGGCAGCCGCTGTGGGAGGTCGCACGGCGCGGGTGTGCAGGCTCGATCTCCGAGGCGCGCGGCGAGCTGTCCGATCACCAGCTCGTGATGCAGGTCGAAGTCTGCGATCGCGGCACCATGGTGAGCGGCCGCACCTGGGGCGAGATGAAGGCGCGTTACCGCTGACTCGACCCTCGGGTCGGCCGGGCGGCTACGAAGCGCGGGAGAACGCGTTCGCGTCGACCCACCGGACGCGCGCGGCGTAGAGCTCGGGATCCAGCGCCGCCAGCGCCTCGTGACGCTTGCGATGACAGGTCAACAGAATCACCTGATGCTCGTTCGCGAACTCCGCGATCAGCAGCTTCATGGCGGCACGCGTGCGATCGTCGTCGCTGGTCACGAACACGTCGTCGAGCAGGAACGGCACCGGGCTGTGACCGCGTGACAGGAACTCGCTGACTGCGAGCCGCACCGCGAAGTAGAGCTGGTCGCGAGCACCCGCCGACAGCTGAAGGTCCGCCTTGCCGCGCGCGAGCTGCTGCCCGTCGGCAACCTTGATCGAGAAGTCCAGGTCGTCGCCGAATCGCAGCTGCTGGATCCCGCTGCCGATGCCGTTGAGCAACGTGCTGACGCGCTCGTTCAGGTAGTCGGCCCAGCGGCGATGCGTGTCCGCGGCCACCTTCTGGATGGTGTCGCGCGCGGTCTCGACCGCGTGCTTGAAGCGCCGCGCGCGCAGCAGCGCCGCCTCGACCCGTTCCTTTTCGAGCACGCGCACCGGATGCTCGCCGCGGCACCGGCGTTCGGTCTCCTCGACCTGAACGCGCAGGTCGGTGCGACGACGGATCACCTGGTCCAGCTCTTCACGCGTTCGACGCGATTCGGTTTCGATCTCGACCGGAGTGCGCGGGGTGCGCGCGCCGAACGAAGCGAGCCCCGCCTCGATCGAAGCGAGCTGCGACTGGAGCGCTTCGACCGCCGACGGGTCGAGCAGTCGAATGCGCTGGGCCGGCAGCAGGTGTTCGGTGATGGTCGCCCACCGCACGCGGCCCTGGACGCGACCCGCCAGCTCCTGCGCGTGTTCGTCCCAGGTACGGGTCGGCTCGTAGCTGAGCCCGGCGGACTGAAGGATGCGGATCGCGCGTTCGTGGAGCCCGGCGGCCTGCGCCTCGACCACGCGTCGCTCGTCGTCGATCCACGAGAAACGGCGCTCCAGATCGCGCGCGGCCTGCAGCATGGAGTGGGAACGGCGGATCTTGTTCGCGACCGATTCGAGCCGTTCGGGATCGGGGTCGCCACCGCCGATCGAGGCCAGCACCTCGCGCGATTGCTCGAGGGCCTCGCGGCGACGCTGGTCGAGGCTCGAGAGCTGCTGCTGGGCGCGCAGCGCCGGTGCGCTCTCGTCCGAGAGCCGCGCGTACTCGTTCCACTCGCGCAGCAGATCGACCTGATCGCGATAACCCATCTGGCGCGACAGCACCTGCAGCGTGACGTCGGTCTCGGCGCGCGCCTGCTTGAGCGCCGACAGCTTGCGCTGCGATTCGGTGAGCTGGCGCAATCCGTCCTCGCGGTCGCCGGAGCGCGCCCGCGCGCCGACGCCGAGCAGGATGCCGCCGATCGCGAGCAGGCCTGCGCCACCCGCCAGCAGCCCGGTCCACAGCACCTGCAGACCGTTCAGGATCATGATCGAGCCACCCGCGACCGCGGAGGCGAGTCCGAGCGCGACGAAGAACCAGCCCGGCATCAGCCAGCGATTGCGCATCGCGTCGATCTCGCGCAGCACCTCGCTGCCCTGGGTGCGCTCGCGCTCGAGTGTGGCGACCTCGGTCTGATACGCGAGCTGCATGTCGGACTGGCGTCTCAGCACCGCGACGCGCTCGGCGGGCAGCGAGCCGAAGCGCTCCTGCAGCCACTGCAGACGCTCGGGCTCGTGGCCGGAGCTCGCCAGGCCGTCGCGCAGCGTGAAGACCTCTTCGCGCAGCCGCTCGTCGTCCTCGGAGATGCGACGCAGTTCGGACGCCAGCGTGACGCACCGATCGGCGTCGCCGGCCGGCAGTTTGGCGTAGACCTCGAGATCCGCCAGCTCGCGAGTCAGCGACTCGCGCTCGCGCGAGATCTCCTCGCGCCGGCGGGCTTCGAGCGCTTCCAGATTGCGCTTCGCTTCTTCGTATCGACCGACCGTCTCGCGCAGGCTCGCTTCCGACGTCACCGGAAGGTGGGCGGCCTGGGCGAGCCCCGCGGCCTCTTCCTCGAGCCGCGTCACTTCGGCGCGGATCTTCGCGTCGTCATCGAGCTGGCGGCGCACGTCCCCGGCCAGCGCGCTCTGGCGCTCGGCCTCGAGGTTCGTCAGCTCGGCACGCGCGGTACGCTCGTCTTCCTCGAGACGCGCGAGCGCTTCGAGCGGCTCGCGAATCTGGTCCAGGTCGTGCTCGAGCGTATGGAGCTGGACTTCGATGTCCTTGCGCTTGAGTTCGAGCCTCTGGATCGTCGTGTCGACCTGCAGCGTCGAGTCGAGTTCCGCGCACTGGTAGCGCTTGAGTGCCGCGTCGAGATGCTTCACGGCCTCGGTCGCACTCATGTCACCGAGCTTGGAGTCGGCCGCGCTCTCGAGTCGCGCGCGCAGCGAGGAGCCGGAGCGATCCCGCGGATCCGAAGGAATCACGCGCTGCACCTCGCCCTGGGTGATGCACGAGCACTTGATGAACTCTTCGACGTCGAGGCCCAGCAGCTTCTGCCCGACCGGAAAGCGGTCCTTGCCGTCTCGGAACTCGGCGGTCACCTCGCCGCCGCGATCGTCGAAGATCTCGATCGTGTCGCGTTCGAAGTCCCGCTTGATCGTGAGCCGGCGGCCATCCGCGTCGACTTCCAGCTCGACCCGGAAGTTCCCGCCGTTCCACGGGCGCCAGCGTTCGCGCGGCGTCACCACGCGATGGCTGCGGCGATCGTCTTCGAGACCGTAGAGACCAGCGGTGATGGCGGCCAGCAGCGTGGACTTGCCGCGCTCGTTGTCGTCGACCAGAACGGTCACGTGCGCGGGATCGAAGGAGAACTCGCCCTGCAGCGCCCCGAAACGGTCGAGCTTCACGCGGAGGATCTTCATCGCGATTCCTCCGTCGTGCTCTCGAGTTCCTCGTAGGCCGGCACTACTTCGCCGAGCCGGAATGCATCGAGCCCGTAGAACAGGGCGCTCTCGATCAGGGCGCGCTGCGCGGGATCGGCTTCCTTCTCGATCTGATCGAGCAGGGTGCGCGCGAAGCGCTCCTCGGTGGTGGATGGATCCTTCGCGCGGTAGGCCGCGACATCGTAGTCGGGGCGCACCCGGCGCCAGTCGAGCTTCAGGTGCCAGACCCGCGCCTGCACTTCGCTCGAGGCCTGCGCCATGCGCACCCCGCGCGCGAGCCGGCCCGCGAGGCGCACCGTGACGAGATCGTGTTCGCCGGCACCGGCGCGTTCGATCGCCTGCTGAATGCGACGATCGACCTGCTCGGCGCTCGCGCAACCGCTCACGTCGGCCTCCGCGTCGATCACGCGGCGACGATCCAGTTCGACCATCTCGGTCTCCACGAACGGCTGGCGATGGTCGTACTCGATGCGCACTTCGAGTGCGCCGTGCACGCCGATCTCGGTCGGGTCGAGTGCCGCCGCCGAGCCCGCGTAGGCGAGTCGCACACCGTTCGAGGCGCCCTGATTGCCGGTCAGCCGCGACGAAGCGTGGTAGTGGCCGACCGCGAGGTATGCGAACGGTGACTGCGTCGCTTCGTCGTCCGAAAACGGCGCGGTGATCTTCTGGCCGGGCGGGCACTGGCCCTCGCGCGAGCCGTGGAACAACGCGACGTGGAATCCATTCGCATCGGGGCCCGAAACCTCGCGCAGCGCGTCCGGGGCGAGCGGCCGTTCGAGCGACGGTACGTTCGCCGTGAAGCAGCGCCCCCACACCCGCACGCCTTCGAGATTCGGCACCGAATGCGAGCTCCACTCGGGAGTGACGAACACGTGCACGTGGGCCGGCCACGCGATGCCGCGTCCGGCCAGCAGTCGCGGATTCCAGTAGAGGCTCGAGTCGGAGGCCGGATCGTGATTGCCGGGCGTGATGAACACCGGCGGGCATCCGGGTACTTCGAATGCGGCGACCGCGGAGCGCACCGTGTCGGTGTCGACCCCCTCGGCGTCGAACAGGTCACCGGGAATCAGGATCGCATCGACGCCACGTTCGATCGCGATCGAGACGACGCGCTCCAGAATGCGGCGCTGCTCACGACGACGTTCGTCCTGACGGTCGTTCGGCAGCCACCCGAAGGGCCGGCCGAGATGCAGATCGGAAACTTGAAGGAAGCGGGCGAGCGCCATCGTCCGTGATGCTCTCCGTGGGCCGCAGCGTGGATGCGCTCCTGAGCGCCGCGACCCGTCTCGCGCGCAGGAAGTGGCGCGAGTCGCGCGCACGCGGCGAGCGCGAATCGGCCGCAATCTATCAGGTCGCCTGCGACTGCGGCAAAGAAATGTACTCGCGTCCGAGGCGTGATGCGTCCGCACCCGAAGCGCAAGCGACGTAAATCGATGCCGGCGACGCGCGTGAGGACGCGAGGAAGTCATCGGCCAGCCGGCGCTGACACTTCAGCGCTCAAATGCGGTCGCGAGGGAACGTCGAAGTACCGCCGCAGATCGATTGCGGAGCCCGAAATGCGCGACTAGTGTGGGTCGTCTGATGACCGACCTCTCCACTTCCGCCTGGGGCTGGCGTCCCGGGCCGACGCTCCTCTTCATGGCGCTGCTCGGCCTGCTGCTGTCGGTGGGTCTGGTGGTCGCGCTGAGCCCGCGAGAACGCCCGATCGGCCTGCCCGACGATCCCGATACCCGCGCGGCGCGCGAGCTGGTGCACGAGAATCTCCCGATTCCGCCGCGCGGGCTGGTGCTCGAGACCGCGATCGCGGGGGAGTCTCCGGTTGCGGAGCTGGATTCGCTGAAGCAGCAGCGCCTGGCCGCCGCACATGGACGCCTGCGCCGCGCCGCGCGCCTGCACCCGCGCGACGTCCGCGTGTCGCTGGCGCTCGCCCACCTCGAGCTCGCCGCCGGACGCTACCAGCGCGCGGCGCGCGAGTATCGGGCGATCGTCGCGCGCAGCCCGCATTACGGCGAAGCACGACTCGGGCTCGGCGTGGCACTGGCACTTCAAGCCGGCGCTCCGATGGACGAATTGCACGCGCGCCAGCAGCTGATGCAGGCGCTCGGTCAGTTCGCGAACGTGACGCCCGATGATCCGGCCTACGCGGCGGCGAGCTTCGATCGGGTGCGGCTGTTGGCGCAGGTCGGGCGCGAGCGCGAAGCACGCGAGGTGCTCGCACGGGCCCTTGCAGTCGCTCCGACGCCGCGCTGGACCGCGCGCTACCGGGCACTCGGAGACGAATTCTAGGGCGCCTGCCGCGCGTCGAGTTCCTTCAACATTCCGAGCCCCTCCGCGTTGCCGGGCTCCAGCTCGAGAAAGCGGGTCACGGCGAGGCGTGCCGCCGGGTAGTCCTCGAGCAGGATCAGCACGTTCGAGTAGCTCAGCCACCCGATCGAGTTGTCGGGGTCCTTGGCGAGCATCCGCGCGTAGGCGGTGCGAGCCAGCGCGTAGTTGCCCGAGCGCGCGGCCGCGAGCCCCCACTGGTGGAGGATGCGCGGGCTGGGTGCGAACTCGACCGCCTCGGTGAACGCGGCGGCGGCACGCGCGAAATCCGTCCGCGCGGCGTCCTCGCTGCCGGACTGCAGCGCACGCGTCGCCAGGCGGAAGTGCCGCGCGCCCAGATAGTCGAACGTCATGCCGCGCTGCTCGTCGCTGCGAGCCGGAGGCTCGTCGACGAAGGCGTGCACACGCGCGAGTCCGCCCGCCAGATCATTGTGGAGCGCCAGCCACTGCGCGGTCGCCGCGAGCGTCGCGAGTGCCACCGCGACGCCGAGCCAGGCGTGGGCGCGACGCGTCTCGAGCAGCCGCCCGATGCCGAACGCCACCACCAGCGAAAGCGCCGCCCCGGCCGCCGCAAAGTCGTCCCAGTCACGGAACAACCCTTGCGCGGGATGGATGAACGGCATCACCGCGAGCATCGGCACTGCAAGTGCGAGCAGCGTGACGCCTACCCGAACATTCGCCGGGTCGGCCGGCCCACGGTCGCGCATCACGCGACTCACGAGCCACGCGACCAGCGCGGCGAGCATCGCCGGGGCCAGCAGCCCGAGCAGATTGGCGAGGTCGGCCGGGCGCGGCGGCAGCAGCAGCGCCCCGAACACCCCGTGCTCTCGGACGATGCGGGGCGTGAAGTGGATCGAATCGAAGCGGCGCGACACGTCGATCAGCCTCGGGAGGTGCGCCGCGAGAGTCGCGAGCGGGATCAGCACGCCCACCCACGTCGCGGGCCGGCGCCACAGGCGGGCTCCGTGCGCACGGGTGGCGAGCGCGAACGCGATCATCAGTCCCGGGAACAGTCCGAGCCCCGAGCGGTGGAACGCGATGGCGAACGCCACCGCGATGCCGAGCCCCACGGCGCCGCGTCCGCCGCGCACCAGCGTGGCCGCCGAACCTCCGGCGGCGACCACGCACGGCACCAGCGCGGCGAATGCCTTGAGATAGCCGGTGAACATTCCGAGGTAGCCGCCGAAGGCGAGCACGCAGGTGGCGGTCGCGGCCGCCGCGCCGGTCAGTCCCAGCGCGGCCGAGGCGCGGGCCGCGAATACCGCGAGCAGCGCGGCCTCGAGCGCACCGATCAGTCGACCGGCGGCATCGGCCGAGAACCCGAAGCGGTTTCCGAGTTCGACCGGCAGTCGATAGTGAATGAACAGATCGAGCGGCATCGCCTGCGGCGAGATCTTTCCGGCGTCGTACTGGATCGAGACCGAGCCCTGCCGGATCAGGAAGTCGCCAACGAACTGCACCTGATCGGGCCACGCCACCACCAGCGCGACGACCGCGACCACCACCGCCGCGCGCGCCACCCAGGCGCCGCGCGCCAATGCGTCGCCGAAGCGTGCGAACGGCGCGGCGACGACACCGGCCAGCGGCGGGATCAGCGCGAGTGCGGCGAGCGCCCACCACGACCAGCCGACCACCGGAGACGTGAAGCGCAGCAAGTTCAGAGACCAGGCGTGCATCCCGGTCGTGGTGGTGAGCCACGCGCGCGCGATCGCGAGCACCACCAGCGTTCCCCACAGCGCTGCCAGCGCCGGATCGGCGAGCGGCCGAGACGCGCGGTCGGTGCCCGCGCGCGCGTCGTCGCGCGTCGTACTCGTC
>JABFRW010000186.1 GCA_013140805.1 Candidatus Eisenbacteria bacterium | reverse complement strand
GCCAGGGCCCCCGCCGGCGCGGCTACCAGCCTTCGACGGTTCGCGCGAGGATTTCATCGGCAATCTTCTTGAGGGCGGCGCTGCGACCGCCGATTTCGTCGGTCGCTTCGGCGCCCGGGACCGGCACCACGTAGTAGTTCGCGGTGCGCACCAGATCGTCGAGGTGCCACATCTCGCGATTCTTTACGCGATCACGCGCGGTGACTTCGACGCCGACCGTCACGCGATACTCCTGCGCGTTGGCGGCGGTGTTGAAACCGAACACGGCATTTCGATAGGAACGGATGCGGCCGCGAATCACCAGGTCGGCACTCTTCTCGTCCACGATGCGAAGGTGATTGTCGGAAACGAAGCGTTCGATCACGACGTCGGTGAGCGTACGCTCGATCTGATACTCGCTGGTGCCGTTCTCGAACACCGGGATCGCAACCGACTTGAGGTGCGCCGGCAGCAAGGCGGTGCTGGTGGTGTAGGCGCACCCACTCGCAAGCCCGAGGCTCAGCGAGGCGACGGCGAGCCACCGGCCGAATCGGGTCCCACCTGCGCCGTATTCGATCACCGACTTCCTCCCCGAAAACACGAGCACCCGACCGCCGGGCGGCCGGGTGCTCGACAGCGGACGCGGGCGAAGCGGACTCAGGCGGCGCGGTCCGAGGTTCCACTCTGCTCGGCGTCGTGCGGCGGCTCGAGACCGAACAGCTTCATGCGGTATCGGAGCTTGTCGCGCTTGACCTGAAGCATCTCGGCGGTGCGACTCTGATTCCACTTGGTAGCACAGGAGGCCTTGACGATCAAGGCTCGCTCGAGCTCCTCGACCAGCGACTCGAACGGAATCCCGCTCTGCGGCACCGGGCCGATGAGCCAGTCGTCCACTCGATGGCCGAGCGTGACCGCCTCGCTGGTGCGCGCGCGCGGTGCGATCTTCAGGTGACGCGGTTCCAGCATCTCCGCGGTCTCGAGCAGCACCGTGCGTTCGAACAGATTGCGCAGCTCCCGGATGTTGCCCGGCCACGGGTACTCCATGAGCAGGTTCGCGGCGGCCGGCGAGATGTCTCGGAAGCCCTTCTTGAACTGACGTGCGAAGCGCTCCATGAACAGCCTCGAGAGCGGCAGGATGTCCTCGCGGCGTTCGCGCAGCGGCGGCACCCACAGCGGCACCACTTTGAGGCGGTAATAGAGGTCCTCGCGGAACTGGCCCTCGGCGACCATGCGCTCGAGATTCTGGTTGGTGGCCGAGATGATGCGCAGGTTCACGCTGATGTCCTTGGTGCCGCCGACGCGCTTGAAGGTGCGGCGCTCCAGCACCCGTAGCAGCTTCACCTGGAGCATCGGGCTCATCTCGCCGATTTCGTCGAGGAACAGGGTACCGTTGTTCGCAAGCTCCATCAGCCCGAGCTTCTGATTGCGTGCGTCCGTGAACGCGCCCTTCTCGTGCCCGAACAGTTCGCTCTCGAGCAGCTCGCGCGGAATCGCGGCGCAGTTGATCTCGACGAACGGCTTGTCGTGGCGCGCGCTGACCCGGTGGATCAGATTCGCGAAGTACTCCTTGCCGGTTCCGCTCTCCCCCGCGATCAGCACGCTGGTGGTGTCGCCGCGCGCGACCTGCTCGGCGATGGTGTAGGACTCCTGCATGCCCGGGCTCTCGGAGCGCAGGTGGTCTTCATCCGAGAAGGCGTGGTGGCGGAGGCGCCGTAGCTCGATCCACAGCTTCTGGGACTCGAGGCCGCGCTCCACCAGCGCCAGCAGTTCCTCGTTCTGAAACGGCTTCTTCACGAACCAGAACGCGCCGCTCGACATGGCTTCGACCGCGGTTTCCAGCTCTCCGAACGCCGTCATGAGAATGACCGTCACCTCGGGCTGCATGCGCTTGATCTCTTTCAGCAACTCGAGTCCGCTGCCGTCCGGCAGCTTGAGATCCAGCAGCGCCAGATCCGGCATCTCCTGCTCGATCGCGTGACGGGCTTCCTTCAACGACCCCAGCGCTCGAACCGTGAAGCCTTCGGCCTCGAGCGCCTTTCCGACGAAATGCCGGATGGAGTCCTGGTCGTCCACCAGGAGGATGTTCGCCTTGCTCATGACGGGTCTCCCTCGAAGTCCATCGGCAATTCGAGCGTGAACGTGGTGCCGCGCCCGGAGGTGCTCTGGACGGTCAATGCGCCACCGTGGCGCTTCATGATGTCGTGGCAGATATACAGCCCGAGCCCGGTCCCGCCGGGCTTGGTGGTGAAGAACGGTTCGAACAACGTCGCGAGGTGTTCGGGGTCGATGCCATGGCCGAGGTCGGTGATGCGCACCACCACGCTCGGCGGTGCGGCATTGAGTGCGATCTCGCCTTCCGCCGGCCCGGGCGCGATCGAGACCCGAACCTCGGACCCCGGCGGGGAGGCCTCGGCCGCGTTCTTGATCAGGTTGATGAGCACCTGCTGCATGGAGTCCGCGTCGTGTGGCGGCGGCGGCGTCATCGGCGCGACCACGACCCGAACCGTCACGCCCCGGCTCACGAGCAACGCCTCGAGCGACTGAAGCGAGCGCTTGATCGTGCCATCGAGCGGCTGCGCGAGGCGCTGCAGCCCGCGCGGATGCGTGACGTCGAACAAGTCCTGCACGATCCGATCGAGGCGGCGGATCTCACTCAGGATGAACTCGACGTTCTCGCGTGCCTCGGGGAGATCCAGCGAGCGTTCGAAGTACTGGACGCCGGCGGCGATGCCGGTGAGCGGATTGCGGATCTCGTGCGCCACGCTCGAGGTGAAGCGGCCGAGTGCGGCCAGCCGGTCCTGCGAGCGCACGCGTTCCTCCGCGCGCTTGAGCGGAGTCAGGTCCACGAACGTGGCGATCGCGCCGTACACGGAGCGCTTCTCGTTCCGCAATAGCGAAGTCGTGAGGCTGACCGGAATCGGCGTTCCGTCCCGGCCGCGCAGCATGGTCTCCTGCCGCATCGCTTCACGTCCGGTGTCGAGTGCCGCCTGAAGCAGCCGTTCGCCGTCCTCCCCCGCGCATGCGCCGAACGGGCGCCCCACGATCTCGTCGGCAGTCCAGCCCAGCAACTGTTCGGCCGCCCGGTTGATGGTGAGCACCGCGCCCTGCAGATCGACCGCGACCAGTGCGCTCGCCATGCTGTCGAGGACGTGGAAGCGAAAACGCTCGCTGCGGCGCAGATCCTGCGTGAGCCTCGCGTTCTCGACCATGGGCGCAACCGAAAGCGCGATGGACTCGAGCAGCGTGAGATCGGCCGCGGTCAGCGCGACGTCGCGCCGCGAGCGTGCGAGTCCGATCAGCCCCAGCACCGGCATCCACTCGCATTGCAGGCAATGCTGCTGACGTTCCTCGCGCGACAGCGCCCAGTCGTCGGCGCCGCGTCCGGGCGGCGGGGCGAGCATGCCGGCATCGCCGAGCACGCAGCGGGCGCCGCACACTTCGTGTGTCTCACCGCGCGGCAGCAGCGACTGGCTGCGCTGCAGCGGAACGCACGCGACCGAGCCGAGTCCCGCCAGCACTTCGTCGAGTGGATGGCCGTTCGGCAATGCGAACGGAGCGTGGCGCTGCGCGTCGTGCCACAGCATCGAGCGATGCATCCACAGCGCGCGCAGTGCGGCGCCCCGGTCCCCTCTCGCCGTCAGCTCGAAGGCGTGGTTGTGCTCGCGCCCTCCCTCGATCGCGGTCCAGGTGCCTTCCAGCACGCCGCGATCGCGATCGAGGAGCAACAGGAAGGCGTGCGGATAGCCGAACGCGCGGGCAAGGAAGCGCGTCACGGTGCGCGTGGTGCCCGCCGCATCGTGCGTCGCGACCATGCGGCTCGCGACTTCGCGCAACGACACCAGCTGCACGTTGGTCTCGATCAGTCGGCGATGGCTGCGTTCCAGCTCTTCGACCAGGGTTTCGACCACGCCGATGAGCGCACCGGCATCACCCGCCGCAACCGGGGTCGCGAGCGAGGACGACGGCGCCAGGCCGCGGACTTCGTCCACGCGGCGCAGCAGATCATCGAGTGAAGCGCGGGTCTCGGAGGCCATGCCAGTACTTCGGCGCCTCCGACCCAGGGGTGGGCCGGCAGCGGGGTTCGTGACGATCGCACGCGCACCGCCGCAGGGCGGGGTGTTGGCGGCACGCGCGAGGGTCTCAGCTGCGGTCGGTGAACTCGATCACCGTGGATGCGGTGTATCGAATCTGGTCCTCCGTCAATTCGGGATAGATCGGAAGCGCAAGCGTTTCGTTCGCCGCTGCCTCCGATTGCGGCAGATCACCGGGCTTGTAGCCGAGGTTCGCGAAGCACTGCTGAAGGTGCAGCGGCACCGGATAATAGACCTCGTTGCCGACCTGCCGATCGTTCAGGTGCTGGCGCAGCCCCTCGCGATTCTCGAACCGGACGACGTACTGGTTGTAGATGTGGCGACTGCGCGGGTCGTGGTACGGCCGGCCGACGCGCGTGCCCTCGAACAGCTTGTTGTAGAGCGCCGCGTTGCGTGCGCGCGCTTCGCTCCAGCGGTCGAGGTGCTTGAGCTTGACTCGCAGGATCGCGGCCTGGATCGCGTCGAGGCGCGAGTTGGTGCCGACGATCGAGTGGTAGTACTTGGGCCGCGCGCCGTGTTCCCGCAGCAGGCGCACGCGATCGGCGAGCGCCTCGTCCTGCGCCGTCACCATGCCGCCGTCGCCGGCGCCGCCGAGATTCTTGGACGGGAAGAACGAGAAGCATCCGAAGTCGCCGACCGACCCCGCGCGCTTCCCCTCCCACTCCGAACCGATCGCCTGCGCCGCATCCTCGATCAGGTAGAGGTCGTGCTTGTCGCACACCGCCTTCACCACGGTCAGATCGCAGCACTGTCCGTAGAGATGCACGGCGATCACCGCTTTGGTGCGCGGCGTGATCGCGGCTTCGAGCCGGTGCGGATCCACGTTGTAGGTCCGGGGGTCGATATCGACGAACACCGGAGTCGCGCCGATGTTCACGACCGTGCCGGCGGTGGCGAAGAACGAATAGCCGGTCGTCACCACTTCGTCGCCGGGGCCGACGCCGACCGCGCGCAACGCGAGGATCAGCGCGTCGGTGCCCGACGCGCACGCGATCGCATGCGGGCTCTGGCTGTAGCGGGCGATCTCGGTCTCGAGCCCGGTGACTTCGGGGCCGCCGATGAACCGCGCGCTGTCGAGCACGCGATGGATCGCCGCATCCATGTCGTCCTTCAAGGTGGCGTACTGCGCCTGCAGATCGAGGAGCGGAACGCTCATCCCGGTTTTCACCGGCGTCGGGGTCATGCGGTTCTCCATGCGGTTCACGGGTGTCCGGCGCTCAGGCGTCGGTCCAGCCCTGGTTTTCGAGCCATTGTTCGACCGGGACCTCGCGCAGCGGCCGCGCGGGGCTTCCCATCACGATCGTGCGGGCCGGTACGTCGCGGGTCACCACCGATCCGGCCGCCACCAGTCCATCCTCTCCGACCGTCACGCCGGGCAGCAGCACGGTACCGGCGCCGACGCGACCCCCGCGTTTCACGGTCACACCCTTGAAGTGCTTGAAGCGTTCGGCGGTGCGGCCGACGAAGTTGTCGTTCGACGTCACGACGCCGGGCGCGATGAACACCCGATCCTCGAGTGTCGAATACGCCGTGATGTAGCACTCGCTCTCGAGCTTGCAGTAGCGGCCGATCGAGCACACGTTCTCGATCGTCACACCGCGACCTACGATGGTGCCGCGCCCGATCGTCACGTTCTCGCGCACCGTGCACAGGTCCGCCATCAAGACGCGCGCGTCGATCGCGGCACCCCGGTACAGGATGACGCCGGTTCCGACGATGCACTGATCGCCGAGCGAGAGCGGCGCCAGCTCCTGTTCCTTGGTGGTGGCCGAGTTCGCGGCTCGCATCGGTCGCTTGCCCAGATTCGCCTGGTCGTCGATGCGCACGTCGTTGCCGATCCGGGTGCCGTCGTGGATCACGACATGATGACCGATCCGGCAGCCGCTCCCGATCGTCACGCCGTCGCCGATCACGCAATGCTCGCCGAACGTGGTGCCGGCGCCGACCTGGGCCGAGGGATGAACGGTCGTGCTCATGACACGCCCGCGCCGGCGGGATGCAGCGGAATCGGAGCGCCGCCCGCCTCGAGCGAAGCCTGCGCCGCGGCCAGCACTCGCACCACGGCCAGCCCGTTCGCACCGTCGGTGAGCGGCTCGCGACGCTCGCGGACGCAGTCGACGAAGTGAGCACACTCGAGCCGCAACGGCTCCTGCAACGACAGCTTCGGGACCAGGATGTCGCCGCTGCGAACCGTGAGCGAATCGCCGTAGCTCACCACTTCGCCGCCGCGATCCACGCCCTTGTCGTAGATGCGCAGCTTCTCGCTCGCGTCCATGTCGTCGAACACCACCATCTTGCGACTTCCGACCACGGTGAACTTGCGAATCTTGTGCGGGTCGAGCCATGAGACGTGTACGTGAGCCATGCGTCCATTCGCGAACCGCAGATCCACGAACACCACGTCCTCGATGTGCGACTGCAGAAACGCCGAGCCGCGCGCGACGACGTCGATCGGCTCCTCGCCGATCAGGTGCAGGATCACCGACAGGTCGTGCGGGGCGAAGCTCCACAGCGCGTTCTCGTCGCGCCGCACCTTGCCGAGATTCACGCGCTGCGAATACAGGTAGTAGAGCTCGCCCAGTTCACCGCGCGTGACCATGTCCTTCAGGTAGCGCACCGCGGGGTGAAACAGCAGCAGGTGCCCGACCATGAGGATGCGCTCGCGATGGCGCGCCAGCGCCACCAGTTCCTCCGCGTGCGCGACCTCGAGCGTGAGGGGCTTCTCGACGTAGACGTCCTTGCCGGCTTCGAGCATCTGTCGCGCGATCGCGTAGTGCGAGACCGCCGGCGCCGCGATCACCACGCCCTGAACGTCCGGAGCCGAGGCGATGTCGTCGGCCGAGCGCACGGCGCGCGCCTGCGGGTAGAGTGCCGCGGACTTCTGCAGGCGCTCGGGATCCGCGTCGCACACCGCGACCAGCCGGGCGCCCGGAAGACTCGCAAAGTTGCGAACCAGGTTGGCGCCCCAATCGCCGGTTCCGACCACGGCAATGCCGATCGGCTGGCTCATCGAGGACTCTCCGGTGACGGCAATCGGGGATCGGCGGATGCAACGCTTCCGCGGCGCGCGAGGCGGCGGAGCTTAGCAGCGCATGCGGGGGGCGGCAACGCGCACACTAGGCCGCCTCGCTGCGGAACGTCATCACGCAATTGCGGCCCAGTTTCTTGGCGGCATACAGCGCGTGATCCGCGGACCGGATCAGCGCACTCGGGGTATCGCCGTCGGCCGGGAAGGTGGCCACGCCGCCGCTGATCGTGATCTGGCCCTGCGCGGCGAGCGGAAACGCGTGGTCGGCGATTGCGGCTCGCAGGCGCTCGGCCGCCGTGATCGCACCGTCGATCGGCGTCTGCGGAAGGATGATCGTGAACTCGTCGCCGCCGTACTTGGCGACCAGGTCCCACGAGCGCACCTTTTCGGCCAGCAGCCCCGCCATCTCGCGCAACAGGTAGCTGCCGCGCAGGTGTCCGTGACGGTCGTTGTACGACTTGAGATTGTCGACGTCGAGCATGATCACTGACAACTCCTGGCTGTAGCGTGCCGCCCGTTTGACCTCGCGCTTGAGCGCGCTCTTGAGGAATCGGTAGTTGTAGACGCGCGTCAGATCGTCGGTCACCGCGAGCGTCTTCACGCTCAGCGTGAGCCGCAGGTTCTCGAGCGCGAGCATCAGCCACGCCGTCAGCATGACCAGCACGCGCACGTCCTCGTCCTCGAATCCCGGTGCGTCGGCATCGCGCACCACGGCGAGGTAGCCGCGATCGCGCTCCCGCACACGCAGCGGGACGCACACACCGGGGCCCGGCTCGAGGTCCTCCCCACGTTCGTCGGGGCTGATCCTCGGATCCGCGGCGAGATTTGCGACCGCGATCGGCACCCCGTCCCGATGCAGGGCGTGCGCGAGGGCGCTGTCGGCGAGTACGGCTCCCGAGCTCACGGGCGTGACCTCGCCACGCTTGAGCACGAATCGTTCGTAGCGCCGGTTCTCGGGCACCACGAGGAAGGCGCTATGAGCCCCCGAAACCTGGATCGCCGTCCGCAGGCACAGGGCGATCGCCTCCTCGCGCGTGCGCCCGGAATGGCGGCGACACAGTTCGAGCAGCGAATCGAGCATCCGTTCTCGAGACGGGAGCGACATGGCGTCCTTCCGGGTGTGCTGGGGGAAATCCCACAAAAGTTAGGCAACCCGTATGCCACCGTCCGAAAAGCCTCATTCGCGTGCGCTGAGTCGCAGCAAACGCAAGCCGAGCAAGCACGTGCGGGCGCCGAATGCGATCACTCCCACCCCGATCAGGAGCCACACCAGCGGTCGATGGGACGGCGATAGCGGCAAGAGAGCAGCCGACTTGGCGAACTCCCGTCCGCCCCACACCAGCGCGAAGGTCAGCGCAGCCGAGACCAGCGTCTGTGAAAGCGCCCACGCCGCGGCCTCGGCATCGCGATCGGCCCGCTCGGCGAGCGAACGCTGCGCAAAGCCCGCGCGCCCCATTGCGAGGTGCACGGGTGCTGGGGCACTCGACGCACTTTCCTGCCCGCCGTGACCGAGCTCGAGCGCCGGGCCCGAACGTCGCGCCGTCCACAATCGGGTGGCGCCGAGCAGGAACGAGCGGCGCGTCGTGATGCGAAATCCGGCCGCTTCCAGCTCGCGCTCGAATTCCGTCCCGTCACCGAACTCGAAGATGGAGTCGCTCAGATAGCGGTAGGCGGACGGGTCCGGAGAGAGGCGACCGAGCGCCGGAACGACGTGCCTGAGATGCGCGGCGTGAACTGGCGCGAACGCGCCGCCCCGGGGGGCCGCCGCCTCGAGAATCACGAGCGTGCCGTCCGGTTCGAGCACCCTTGCAAGCTCAGCGATCGCGAGAGGTCGCGGCCGTAAGTTTCTGATACCGAACGCGATCGTGATCGCGCTCAGGGCCTGGTCTCGAACCGGCAGCCGAAAGCCGTCGGCGCACGCGAAGCGCGGCGCCCAGCCCGCACCTCCGTAGGCATCCTGCGCGTGTTCCAGCATCCGCAGGCTCACGTCCATGCCGATCACGGTTCGGCCTGCTCGCCGCAGCCCCGGCAGCGACACGCCGCTGCCTGTACACAGGTCCAGCACCACCCGTGCTTCCTCGGGCACCTCGCGCCACATCGCCGCGCGCCAGGCACCGTCCTGCCCGAGCGTCATGAGGCGGTTGAGCAGGTCGTACCGGCCCGAGACGTCGTCGAACATGCCGGCCATCGCGCGCGACGCCTGCGGGGCGAAGCGTGACTGGTGCGTGGGATCGTCGGTCGATGGCATCGAGGGGCCGGCCGCAGGAAAGGTGGTGCGCCCGACAGGAATCGAACCTGTAACCTTTAGCTCCGGAGGCTAACGCTCTATCCAATTGAGCTACGGGCGCAGCGGGCAGCGTTTATAGCACACTAGCGGTAAAGGGTCTTCAACTGTCCCAGCGTCGTGGAACGGGCCGGTTGCGGCGCCGCGAAGCGGGCCGACTGCGGAACCGTCTCATCCTCCCAGCGCTCCAGGAACCAGCACGTCGAGTCGGGTCGTTCGAGCCCCGCGCGACGCTCGGCCGAGAGCGTCGCCGAATCGCCACGGACCAGGTAGAACACCGCGTAGCCGGTGATGTTCAGCTGAATGCCCTCGACGTCGGTCACGTCGAGCGTCAACGGCGTGCGGGTCATGGCGCGGAATCGAGTGTCCCCGTGCCCCGCCCTCGGATCCGGGAAGAAGGTCGGCGTCTGTGCCGTCACCAGCGTGATCGCTGTCACCGGCAGAGTCGAATCGCCGCCACTCGTCAGGTGGCGGAAGAAGACTCGCTCGTCGACCGCGGACCACGGCGTGTTCTGCCACGCGTGTGCAACGGTGTCGCCGGCGGCGAACGCGAAACGAAAGTCGTCGGTCAGCGTCCGCTCGTACTCGTCCGGGTCGAATGTGTTCCATGCGTGTTCGACCAACCGGAGGAGCTCGCTCGGGCTCGCCGCGTGCAGAACCGCCGCGACCGGCGCGGGGCGCGTGAACACGGTTCCCTTCGTACAGCTGGCGAGCGGCACGAGTGCCAGGGCCGCGCATGCCGTCGCAAACGCCAGCGCACGCGTCGCGTGAACGAGCATGCGACTGCCTCGGACCGCGTTCATGCGCTGCCCTCCCGCCTCACACGCAGCACCTCTTCGACGTCCTTGTCGCCTCGGCCCGACAGATTGACGATGACGCGCGTCTTCGCGCCGAGCGCGCGACCCTCTCGGACCACCCACGCCAGCGCGTGCGCACTCTCGAGCGCCGGCAGAATGCCCTCGTCGCGGGACAGCGCCTCGAAGGCGTCGAGCGCCTCGGCGTCCGTGGCGTGCGAGTAGGTCGCCAGCCCTCGATCCGCGAGCCACGCGTGCTCGGGCCCGAGCGCCGGATAGTCTAACCCCGCGGACACCGAGTGGGTTTCGCGAATCATGCCGCGCGCGTCCTGAAGGAGCAGTGTCCGGGTTCCGTGAAGCACGCCGACGCTGGGGTCGGCGAAGCGCGCGGCATGGCGGCCGCTCGCGAGGCCGAGCCCACCGGCTTCCACACCGACCTTGCGCACCTGGGCCACATCGAGGAATGCATGAAAGAGCCCGATCGCGTTGCTGCCCCCGCCCACGCACGCGACCAGCAGATCGGGCAGCCCGCCCTCCTGCCGTTCGAACTGCGCGCGTGCTTCGAGGCCGATCACGCGGTGGAAGTCGCGCACCATGGTCGGAAACGGGTGCGGGCCCAGCACGGAGCCCAGCACGTAGTGCGTGGTGCGCACCGAGGTCACCCAGTCGCGCAGTGCCTCGTTGATCGCGTCCTTGAGCGTGCGGCTGCCCGAGTCGACCTCGCGCACGTCGGCGCCGAGCAGCTTCATGCGCTGCACGTTCAGACGCTGGCGCCTCACATCCTCGCTGCCCATGTAGACCACGCACTCGAGCCCGAAGCGTGCGGCCGCGGCGGCGGTCGCTACTCCGTGCTGTCCGGCTCCGGTCTCGGCGATCACGCGCGGCTTGCCCATGCGTTTCGTGAGCAGACACTGGCCGATCGTGTTGTTGATCTTGTGCGCGCCGGTGTGGAGCAGATCTTCGCGCTTGAGGAACACCCGGCAGCCCGCTCGTTCCGAGAAGCGCCGCGCCTCGACCAGCGGAGTCGGGCGACCGGCGAACTCGTGGAGCGCCTGATCGAGCGTGCGCTGAAACTCGGGGTCGGCGCACGCTCGCGCGTACTCGTCGGTCAGCGCATCGAGCGCATGGATCAGCGTCTCGGGAACGTAGCGACCCCCGTAGGGCCCGAAATGGCCGGGGCGATCGGGCTCAGCCACGGGAACGCTCATCGGCGAGGCGCGCCGCTTCGACGAAGCGCTTCACCCTGTCCGGGTCCTTGATTCCGGGCGAGTATTCGAGGCGCGAGGCCGCGTCGACGCCGAACGGGTGGGCGATCGCGATCGCCTCCGCCACGTTGGAGCCGTCGAGCCCGCCGGCGAGCATGAAGGGCCGATCACCGCACAGCCCCGGCAGCCGCGCCCACGGAAGCGTCACGCCGGTGCCGCCGGTGAGCGTGGGATGCGCGGCATCGAGATGCACCAGATGAGGCGGCGGTGCGAGCTCGCCGATCAGTCGCCCGTCCGCGTCGACCGCGGCGACGAACGCGCATGGCAGCGGGAAGTCGGCCGGCCATGTGGAGGGACTGACGCGATGCAACTGCAGTCGCGAGGCGCCGGCGCGCTGCGCGAGCGTCAGAGCCTCGCGCGGCGACACGGCGGCGAGCACCGCCACGCCGGTCGCACCCGGCAAACGGCTCACGACCGCGGCCATGCCGTCGGCGCCGATCTCACGCGGGCCGCCGGCCGAGACGATGAAGCCCAGCCAGTCGGCCCCGCATGCGATCGCGTGCTCGGCGTCCTCGAACCGCGTCAGCCCGCACACCTTCACGATCGTGTGCCGCGCGGCGGTCACGCCCCGGCGCCCTCACCCCGCGCAGCCGCCGCCAGGGTCGCGAGCGTCGCGGTCGGGTCGAGACTGGTCATGAACACCTCGCCCATCAGCACCGAGTCGCAGCGCGTCGCACGCAGTCGAGCGAGGTCCTCGGGCCGGCTGATGCCGCTCTCGGCGACCGTCGCGACGTGACCGGGAATCTCGGGCAGCAATCGTTCGGACAGCGAGAGGTCGACTTCGAAGGTCTGCAAATCGCGATGATTGATGCCGACGATGGTCGCTCCGGCTCGCAGCGCGGCATTCAATTCGCCCCCGTCGTGCACCTCGACCAGTGCGTCGAGCCCCAGCAGTCGCGCGTCGCTGATGAGTCGCTGCATCGAGACTTCCGACAACATCGCCGCGATCAGCAGCACGCCGTCGGCACCGCGCGCGGCGGCATCGAGCAGCTGATAGGAGTCGAAGACAAAATCCTTGAGCAGCAGCGGGATCGTGACGTGTGGACGCACCGCGTCGATCCAGCCGAGATCGCCGTGAAAGAAATCCGGTTCGGTCACGAGCGAGATCGCGGCCGCTCCCCCGAGTTCGAAGGCGCGCGCGCGCGCCACCGGGTCCACGTTCGCGTCGAGCACTCCCCTCGACGGCGAGGTGTGCTTGACCTCGCAGATCATGCGCAGCGGATCGGAGGGGCGCGCGCGCCTCAGCGCACGTTCGAGTCGCCCGATCGGCCGGGTTCGCGAGAGCCGCGCGCGCAGCTCGTGCGGCGGGCGCTCGACCTTGAGCCGCTCGATGCGTGGCCGGCGGGCCGCCGCGATCTGCTCGAGGATGCCGGGACCGCTCACGGACGCCCCTTGACGACCAGCGTGTTCGTCATCAGGTCGTGCAGCGTCTGGCGTCGGCTCGTGAATGCGGCCATCACGTAGCCGATTCCGAACGTCAGATTGCTGACGAAGCGCGCCAGCCACCGCAGGGAAGCGCGGCCGAAGCCGATGCGGCGGCCTTCGAGATCGGTGACGCGAACGCCGAGCAGCAACTTGCCGAGTGTCGCCTGAGTCGCGGAACTCTCGAGCAGCGCGTAATACAGCCAGCTGATCAACAAGGTGCAGGCGTTTGTCAGCGCGAGGGCGCCGATCGATGCGGTCAGTGCGTCGAAGTCCGGGAGCCCGTTACTGCCGAACAGGAACGGCAGGTCCTGGCCGATCGTGAGCGAGACCGGAAGCTGAAGCACGCACAGCAGGAGCGAGTCCACCCACAGCGCGAAGAAGCGCCGCCAGAAACCGGCGTATCTCGGAGAGGTCGCGAGCGGCTCCGCGGTCACCACGGGCTGCACAGCGGCGAACGGCTCCGCGGCCATGATCGGCGCGCCCGTGGGTGCCAGCGCCGCCCCGCAGTTCGAGCAATAGATGGCGTTGGGCTGCACCTCTCGGCCACAGCGGGAACAGAACACGAGCCCCTCCCCCGCTAGATGCGCAGCGACGCCATGTCGCCGAGCTTGGCGGCCGCGGTGCCGCGATCGATCGCCTGCTGAGCACTCGTGATGCCCTCGCCCAGATCGCGCGCGACTCCTGCGACCACCAGGGCGGCGCCGGTGTTCAGCACGACGATGTCGCGCGCCGCGCCTTTCTCGCCCTCGAGCACCGCTCGAATGCGCGTGGCGTTCTCGCTCGCGTCGCCGCCGGCGACTCCGGAGCGATCAGTGTGCAGCAGGCCGAACTCGGCCGGGTCGACTTCGAATTCGCGGATCGCTCCGCGGTCGAGCTCGGCGACGTGTGACTTGGCGAACACCGTCAGTTCGTCGAGTCCGTCGCGTCCGTGCACCACCCAGGCGCGTTCGCTGCCGAGTCGATGGAGCACCTCGGCGATCGGGCGCACCAGGCTGTCGGCGTAGACGCCGAGCAACTGGCGATGGGCGCCGGCCGGGTTGGTGAGCGGGCCGAGCACGTTGAAGACGGTGCGCACGCCCAGCTCGCGTCGCGGTCCGGCCGCATGCCGGAGCGCGGTGTGGTAGTGGGGCGCGAACAGGAACGTGATGCCGAGCAGGTCGAGCGAGCGCCCCGCATCTTCGGGGGTCAGGTCGATTCGCACGCCGAGCGCTTCCAGAACGTCGGCGCTGCCGGCGCGGCTCGAGACCGCGCGATTGCCGTGCTTCGCCACCGCGACTCCGCACGCCGCGGTCACGATCGCGACGGTGGTCGAGATGTTGAACGTGCCGGCGTTGTCACCACCTGTGCCGCAGGTGTCGAGCAGCGGGCTGCGGCGGGTGCGCAATGGAGCGACGCGGCCCCGCATGGCCTCCGACATCCCCGCCAGCACGTCGGGTGTTTCGCCGCGCATGCGCAACGCGATCGCGAAGCCGGCGATCTGCGCCGAAGTCGCGTCGCCCGCGAGGATCTGCTCCATCACCGCGCGGCCTTCTTCGCGCGAGATCGCGGTTCCGTCGAGAAGGTGCGCGATCGCCGTCTGAATCACGTCGTGGTCTCCTTGGCCTGGCGGCACAACACGAGGAAGTTCTCCATCAGCTTGAGTCCCGGCGCCGTCAGCACCGACTCGGGGTGGAACTGAACGCCCCAGGTCTCGTGCTCTCGATGCTTGAGCCCCATGATTTCGCCGTCGGGCGTCCAGGCGATGACTTCCAGAATCGCGGGCAGTCCCTCGCGCTCGACGATCAACGAATGGTAGCGCGTGGCCTCGAACGGGTTGTCGATGCCTGCGAACAGCCCACGGCCCTGGTGGAGCACCGGGCTGGTCTTGCCGTGCATCAGCTTGGTGGCCCGAACCACGCGACCTCCGAATACCTCTCCGATGCCCTGATGGCCCAGACACACGCCGAGCACCGGCACACGACCCGAGAAGTGGCGGATCACGTCTTCCGAGATGCCGGCGTCGCGCGGCTGCCCGGGCCCCGGCGAGATCACGATGCCTTCGGGCGCGAGCTCGGCGAGCGCTTCGACGGTGATCGCGTCGTTGCGTGTCACCTGCAGCTCGGCACCGAGGGTGCCCAGATACTGCACCAGGTTGTAGGTGAAGGAGTCGTAGTTGTCGATGACCGCGATCATGCGAGTCCCTGCTCGGCCCGCTGTACCGCCAGCCACAACGCACGACCCTTGTTCAGCGTCTCCTCCCACTCGCGCTCGGGCTCCGAGTCGGCAACGATGCCGGCGCCGGCGCCCCACGTCGCCTCGCCGTTTCGATAGACGAGCGTGCGGATCGCGATGCACAGATCGAGGTTGCCATGATAGTCGAAGTGCCCGACCGCACCCGCATACACCCCGCGAGGCGAGGGCTCGAGGCTCGAGATGATCTCCATCGCCCGCACTTTCGGGGCCCCCGACACGGTGCCGGCGGGAAAGCACGCGGCGACGATGTCGAGCGGTGTGGCGTCCGGGCGCACCTGACCGCGCACATTGGAGACCAGGTGCATGACCTGCGAGTAGCGCTCGACGCTCATGCGCTCGTTGGTTTCGACCGAGCCGTACTGCGCGACGCGGCCGACGTCGTTACGCCCCAGGTCGACCAGCATCACGTGCTCGGCGCACTCCTTCTCGTTCGCGCGCAGCTCGGCCTCGAGTTCGCGGTCCTCTTCGGGAGTACGACCGCGGGGACGGGTGCCAGCGATCGGCCGGACCTCGACCAGCGCATCGGTCTTCCGCACCAGCACCTCAGGCGACGAACCCGCGATCGCCAGCTCGCCGAGCTTGAGGAAGTACATGTAGGGCGAGGGGTTCGTCACGCGCAGCGCGCGATAAGCCTCGAACGCATCGTGACCCACTGCGACACTCATGCGGTGGCTCAGCACCGCCTGGAAGATGTCGCCGGCGCGGATGTGTTCCTTCGCGACATCGACGGCTCGGCAGTAACTCTCCCGCGTCATGGTCGAGCGCGGCTCGGGTAGTGGCTGGCCGCGTCGCGGCTCATTCCAGGGCAGGGGCGCGCGCAGTCGTGCAACCTCGGCTTCGAGGCGTGCGACGGCCGCGTCGTAGGCCGCGGGCGGATCGGATCCGGCCCGCGCATGCGTCACGACCTTCATCGTGTGCGACAAGTTGTCGAACACGCTCACCACGTCGCCGAACATCAGCACCGCATCGGGGATCGTGTCGTCGGCGTGCGGGTGCTCCGGCACGCGTTCGAACCATCGCACCACGTCGTAACCCATGAAGCCCACCGCGCCGCCACAGAACCGCGGCAGGCCCGGCAGCGCGACCGCCTGATGCTCTTCGAGCAGTCGCTGCAACGCCGCGCGTGGGTGCCCTTCGAGCGCACGGCTCGCTCCGTTCTCGATCAGCTCCGCGCGTCCGCCCCGAGCCACGAACACCTTGGAGGGGCGGCTGCCGAGCAGCGAGTAGCGGCCCCACTTCTCTCCGCCCTCGACGCTCTCGAGCAGAAACGAATAGGCGCCCGAGTCGACTTTTCGAAACGCCGAGACCGGGGTCTCGAAGTCGGCGAAGACCTCCCGGTACACGGGAACCAGCCGTCCCCCGCGGGCCAGCGCGGCGAACTCGGAGCGGGTCGGAACGATCATGCGGGTTCTGGACTCCCTCGATCAGCGATGGGCGAGCAACTCGCGGGCCTGCTTGCGGGTGGTGTCGGTGACGCGATCGCCGGCCAGCATGCGCGCGATTTCGGCGACCCGATCCTCGTGTTCGACCGGCTGGATCCGGGCGAGTGTGCGCCCCGCGTCGACCCGCTTGACCACGCTCAAATGGTGGTCGGCGAGCGCCGCGATGAGCGGAAGATGCGTGACGCAGACGATCTGGCGATGCCGGGCGAGGCGACTCAGGCGCTCTCCGACGGCCTGTGCGACCACTCCCCCGATCCCGGAATCTACTTCGTCGAAAAACAACAGGTCAACGCGATCGCGGCTCTCGATCACGCTCTTGAGCGCCAGCATGACGCGTGACAGCTCGCCTCCCGAGGCGATGCGGGCGAGCGCGCGCGCGGGTTCGCCCGGATTTGCGGTGAACTGGAGCGCAACCGGTCCGAGAATCGACTCGATGCGTGCCGCGGGTCGCGGCCCCGAAGGGTCAGATGCCACCTCGGGCGCTCCAACCTCGAACGACAGCTCGGCGTGCGGCATGCCGAGCGGAGCGAGCTCCGTCGCCAGGCGTGGCCCCCACACCCGCGCGGCCGCGCGCCGCCGCTGGGTGAGCGCATGGCCTGCC
>JABFRW010000185.1 GCA_013140805.1 Candidatus Eisenbacteria bacterium | reverse complement strand
CTCCCAGCGCGACCGGGCAGATTCCGAACGAGCGATTCGCGGAAGTCGCGGCGATCGGCGAGATCGCGCTCGACGGCGGCCTGCGGCCGAATCGCGGCACGCTGGGACTCGCCGAGGCCGCGTGGAACGCCGGGGCGCACACACTGCTGTGTCCCTTCGACTCGGCGCCCGAGGCGGCGTTGGTCGGCGAGCTGGTGGTGCACGCGGTGCGCTCGCTGACCGAGGCGGTCGAGTGGGCGCGCGGGACGTCGCAGCCCTCGCGCGCGGTCGCCGCAGCTCCGGACTTTGGGGGCGAAGCCGAACACGATCTCGCCGAGGTGCGCGGGCTCGCAGTGGCCCGCCGCGCGCTCGAAGTCGCAGCGGCGGGTGGGCATCATCTGCTGCTCGTCGGTCCACCCGGGTGCGGCAAGTCGATGCTCGCGCGACGCCTGCCATCGCTGCTTCCGTCGCTCGACGACACCGAGGCGCGGGTGGTGACGCGGCTGCACTCGGTGGCCGGCGTGCGCCCCCCCGGTCGCGGCCTGATGAGGCGCCCGGCGTTCCGGGCCCCGCATCACTCGGTCTCGCGCGCCGGCTTGATCGGCGGCGGCTCGCCTCCGCGCCCCGGTGAACTGTCGCTCGCGCACCAGGGCGTGCTGTTCCTGGACGAACTCGCCGAGTATCCGCGCAGCCTGCTCGAGGCCCTGCGCGAGCCGCTCGAGAGCGGCGAGGCGTGGATCGCGCGGGCCGCGATGACGGTGCGCTTTCCCGCCGTGGTGCTGCTGATCGCGGCTATGAATCCGTGCCCGTGCGGGTGGCTCGGGCATCCCCGTCGCAGCTGCTCGTGCACCCCCACCGACCTGGCGCGCTATGCGACCCGCGTGAGCGGACCGATCCTCGATCGGCTCGACCTGCAGATCGAGGTCCCGGCGCTGACTTCGGACGAGCTGCTGCGCGTCGCGCCCGGCGAATCGAGCGCGACCGTCCACGCCCGGGTGCTCGCGGCGCGGGCGCGTCAGCGGGAGCGCGGCGGCTTGAACGCGATGCTCTCGAATAGCGCGCTACGGCACTGTGCGATGCTCGACCGGGCCGGCGCACGGATGATCGAGGACGCAGTCGACCGCGGCGGGATCTCGGCGCGCGCCGTGCACCGCGCGCTGCGCGTGGCCCGCACGATCGCCGACCTCGCGGGTGAAGAACGCGTCAGCGCGATGCGACTGGCAGAGGCGCTTCAGTATCGGGCGTATGAGGCGCGGAGGTTCGTCGCAAGATGAGCCGTGACCGCGGAGCCTGTTCGCCGCAGCCCATGGTCAGGTCGCGCCCTCACTTCTCGGCAGGGTAGTAATAGACTCTGGAAATCAGCCCACCGCTGAACTCGTAAACGGAAAGACCCGCCTGGGACTTCGGACCCGTCTTACCCTGCCACGCGGCTCGCTCGAGCGCGGCCACGCGGGACGCAGTCGGCCGCACCCACTCCAACTCCGACCTGGCACTCGGCGTGGATTTGAAATAGGCCGCCAGACTCTCGCGCAACTCTGTCTTGCCCTGAGTTTCGACGGTGATCGTGTCGCCCGCGATACTGAGCCACTGGATGTCGTCGGTCACCATATCCAACATGGTGTCGATCTCTCGTTCGTTACAGGCCGACACGTAGTCGCGGACGCGCTGCTCGTTCGACTTCGGTGTCTCGGCCGCGAAGGACTTGGGCGTCGCCACAAGGTGAAGAAGTGCGAGCAGGACGAGACAGGTTTGTGTGCGCATGGGGTGGTCTTCTGGTTTGAGGGAAAGGCCTGTGCGAGTGAGGATCTGCGGCGTCGATCATCCGTGGCACTTCGTGGCGAAGTCAATCGATTGACACTGACCTCCGCCCCAGCGTCAGCGGCGCGAGGTGCGGGGCCGCGCGGCCTGCGCGCCCACGCACAGCAGCGCCACGATCAACAGAACGCTGTACTCGGCGCCGTTGCGTCCGGCACCGACCACGAACCATCCGGCTTTCGCGTGCACGGTGAGCGAGCTTCGAGCAGCGCTCTTCATGTGCGGCCCTCTTGCGGCCACCTGCCGTGAACGTCACGCATCACGCGGACGCCGTCGACCCTGCTCGTCGAGTCCCAGCAGTTCGTAGTAGCGAGCGCGCGGCTCGCCGGTCCAGCCGTTGACACCCTGCTTCGGCAACCACCAGCCGTGCACCACCACCACGCCCACGCCGATCAGTCCGATGAACGCATAGGTCCATCCGCGCCCGGCAGTCGCCGAGATTCCGAGCACCATGGCGACGCCGAGCAGCGACTTGAGCAGCAGCCTCCAGCGCGGCTTGTGCGCCTCGAAGTGACCGAAGAACAGGTGCCCCAACATCAAGAGCCCGGTCGCGAGCGTCGCGTCGAACCAGTAGGTCTCGGTACTCCACATCGTGCACCCCCGGCCCGCGCGCGGTCGTGACGCAACGCCTTCCCATCGCGGCGGGTTGCGCGGGATAGTGCTCGCCGCGTTGCGTCGCCGCAAGCCTTACCTCCCCGACCTGCCGCCTCGACGGAGACCCCGATGCTTCGATTGATTTGATGCGCTCTGCTGGCTGCCGCCCAGCTGTCGGCGGCCACCTGATGGACGGCACGCGGATCTACACAACGGCCGAAATCGTGCTCACCGAACTCGAAGGCCTCGAGTTCGCTCGCGAACTGGACTCCACCTACCGCTACCAGGAGCTCGCCCCGCGACCTCGCTGATCGGTGGTCGAACAGTCATGGCGGGAACCCGCTTGGGCGGCGGCCAAGGGAGAGTGCGGAATCACGAACTCGAGCGTCAGCGACGGCGGAACACGCTGACGTGGGCGAACAGGTCGCTCTCGAGCTTCATGCCTCCGTCGCCCCGGTCCCAACCCAGCGCGTGTCCCATCGCGCGCGCCGCCGGGCCGTCGTCCTCGTCGTAGGTCAGCACCTCGAAGCCGCTCGCCTCCCAACGCTCGCGTGGGAACGGACAGCGACCGTCCGCCCACGGTAGGTAGGGCTTGTCGGGCGGCGCAGGGGCCGGTGACAGGTTGTAGATCACCACGAGTCCCCCCGGCTTGACGACCCGTGCGAGTGCTGCGACGAACGCGCTGTCCGAAACGCCGAGGTCGACCAGCATGCGCAGATCGACCTTCTCGGCGGGGTGCAGGTAGCCGTTCTTGAGCGTGTTCTTGGACAGGAAGAGATCGAATCCTCCGCCGACCTCCGTCACCACCGCCGGCTCGGCCGGCCAGCGCCCGATCGCCAACCGGGTGCGCCCGCGGCGGCCATCGTCGCCACGGATTTCTCCCAGATCTCGGGACTCGCTGTACAGCACGCGCAGCATCGCGTCGACGTCGATGCCGATCACCTCGGCACCGCGAGAGGCCATGAGCTGGAGCTGACCGATCATGCCGCAACCGAAGTCGGCGACGCGCCGGCCGCGCAGGTCCTCGAATCCGTGGCGCGCCGCGATCTCGAGCGCTCGCACGTACGAGAGCGGCGACCCGTAGCGTGTGTTCCAGAAGAAGGATTCGTCCAGCTCGCGCGACACCAGTCGGGCTCGCGTCGAGTCGGGCAGCGCGCGCGCCTCGACGTCGTTCCACCACCGCGTCCGCGCCGAATCGCGCCACACCGTGCGAGGCGCACGAGCGCTCAGCACCGCAGTGGCGGCCAGAAACTCACGGGCGAGCCTCGAGCGCGTGAGCGGCCGCAGTGAATCGGCATCCGCCCGCAGCTGCGCGACGGCGCGCGAGGTATCGGCGGGTGCCGCGGCCGTGCTCGCCAAGCGTCCGTCGACGACCCGCGAGAGCGCGACGGCGAAGGCGATGGCGTGCGGGAGCAGCGAAACTTGGAATCGCATCGCGCGACCCTAGCGCACCGCGCGCGCCGCATGCACGCCTCGCGACCAGCGTAGAGCCGAGCGAGCCGAGCGCGGCGGCGGCCTCACGGTACGCGCAGCGTGACCACCCTCGAGGTCGCGAGCACCGTCTCGCCCTGGATCGCCACGACTTCGACCGCGACCTCGGCGCCATGCACCAGGCCCGCTGGCAATGAATCCGCGGCCAGCCTCAGGCCGAGCGCGGCATCGGCCTCGCGTCTGGCAAGCTCGGCGAGGTCGGCCCCGTAGAACACCACGCGGTAGGACTCCGCTCCCGCGATCGCGTTCCAGCTCAGCTCGGCGCGGTCGATTCCCGACTCGACGTGCAGCACCAGAGCCGAGGCGTCGCGCGCGCCGCGCTCGATGCCGGGGGCCGGTCCGCGATTCGACATCCACCACACCGCACTCACCGCGACCACCGTGGCCGCGAGCGCCACCGCGGGCCGCAACATCGAACCACCCATCCAGCGTTCGAACCACGAACCGCGCTTCGGCCGAGGACTCGACGGCTCACTCCGGCGCTCCGGCGGCGGCCCCTCCGCCGAAGCAGGCTCGCGTTCAGTCGGCTCCAGAACCGCGCGCATCCGATGGGCGAGTTCGACTCTCGCCTGCTCGAGCTCCCCCGGCGCGACACTCGAATGAAGCGGGGTCTCGAACTCGAGATGCATGCGCTGCCAGGCGGCGAACCGCGGATCGGCCTCGAGCCGCAGCCGCTCGGGGTCACGTGCCTCGAGCGCCAGGAGCCGCGCGAACTCGTCGGCCGTGAACCGTTCCTCGGTCATGAGTGCAGCCCCCCCTCGCCGCGCGGTTCCGCGAGCGCAATGCGGAGCTTGCGGCGTGCGGTCTGGAGCACTCCCCGCGCACCGGTCGCCCCTTCGAACCCCATCAGGCTCGTGATGTCCTCGACGCTCATTCCTTCCCAGGCACGCAACCACAGCGCAGCCTGCTCATGCGGCTCGAGCGCATCACGCACGGCGTTCAGCACTCGCGCCTGTTGCTCCGCCGACTCGTAGCCATCCTCCGGCGAGCGTCCGCCTCCGACGAGGTCGTCCGGCTCGACCTCTGGATCGCGCATCAGCGGGCGCCGTCTGAGCTGGCTCATACATTTGTTGTGGACGATGGTGAACAACCAGGCCGAAAACTTTCCGCGCGACTCGTAGCACGGCAGTGCTTCGTACATCTGAATGAGGCAGTCCTGAGCCAGATCCAGCGCCTGCTCGTGCTCGCGAACGAAGCGTCGCACCCACTGGTAGACGCGCCCCTGCCAGCGACCGATCAGCAGCGAAACCGCCTGTCGCTTGAGGTTTTCGACCGAGTGGCTCTGAAAAGCATGAATGAGCGCTTCGTCGGAAACCCCGTCCGGATCTGTGCCGTCCCACATGGTGAACGACACTAGCCGCCCCAAGTCATAAGAAGAAAGGCAGGACCGGGGAGCCGTTCCCCGGCCGCAGCCCGGCCGGGCATGGCCGAGACATGCGTGCTGGGCTATTCTTGCCCGGCACCGGGCCGTTCACCCCCGAGAACTCCTCATGTCCGCTCGGCTGATCCTGATTGCAGCCCTGTGTCTGGCCGCGGCCTCGTCGCGGCCGGCGCCCGCATCGGGCGCGAGCCGTGAGTTCGGGGTGGTGCGCCCCGGCCTCGCCGCGGATTCCTCCCGCGACCAGGCGCTGCGACCCGACTCCGGCGTGTGGCGGATCTTCGGGCCCGACGGCCCGGTGACCTACGCGATCGTGCGCGACGACAACCTGCGCTCGATCATCGTTCGCTTCCATGGCCCCGCCGCGTTTTCGAAGCAGGGCAGTACCGTCCGTCGCGACCAGGCGGCCGAGGTCGATCGAGTCACCGCGCGCTTCGAGAACGACCTGGCGCGACTCGCGGCCGCGACCGCGGGCACCGCGATTGCGCCGGGTATCGCGATTCGCCAACGATTCTCACGCCTGCTCTCGGGTGTAGCGGTGCAGGTGCCGGCGGCGCTCGAGTCGCAGCTGAAAGCGTTGCCCTACGTGCAGTCGGTGTCGCCGGACGTCGAGGTGAGGGCCTCGCTCTTCTCGAGTGTCCCGCTGATTCGCGCCGATCGCGTGTGGGGAGAGTTCGGCTTCACCGGCGCCGGCGTGCGAGTCGGCATCATCGACACCGGTGTGGACTATCACCATCCATGGCTCGGCGGCGGATTCGGCCCGGGATTCCGGGTCGCGGGTGGTTGGGACTTCTTCAACGACGATGCCGACCCGATGGACGACGAGGGGCACGGCACCCACGTCGCCGGCATCGTGGCGGCCGACGGCTCCGGACTGCGCGGAGTGGCACCGCGCGCCACGCTCTACGCCTACAAGGTGCTCGGCTCGGGCGGTTTCGGACCGATGTCCAACATCATCGCGGCACTCGAGCGCTCCGCCGACCCCGACGGTGATCCCGCCACCGACGACGCTCTCGATGTCGTGAACCTGAGCCTCGGCTCGAGCTTCGGCAGCGCCGACGACCCGGGCGCGGTGGCGATCGACGCGCTGAGCGCACTCGGCACCGTGTGTGTCGTGGCCGCCGGCAACTCGGGCGTGCCGTTCAGCATCAGCACCCCCGCATCGGCGCGCGCGGCGATCAGCGTCGCCGCCAGCGACGACAACGACCAGATCGCCGGGTTCTCTTCGCGTGGACCGGTGCAGGGGACTTTCGATCTCAAGCCCGAGTTGTGCGCTCCGGGGGTCGAGATCCTGTCGCTCGCCCCCGGCGGTGGCACGGCCACTCGATCGGGCACCAGCATGGCGGCTCCGCACGTGGCAGGAGTGGCCGCGCTGCTGATCGAGCAGCATCAGGACTGGACGGTCGAAGACGTGCGGGCCGCACTGGTCGAGACCGCACGCCCGAACGCGGCGGATTCATTCGCGGCCGGAGCGGGTCGCCTCGATGCCTATGCCGCCGCGAGTGCGCGATGGCTGGTGACACCGTCGAAGCTCTCGTTCGGCCGCATGCGCCCGGCGCTCTCGCACTGGACGCGAGCCGAGACGCTGAGTGTGCGCTCGTGGTCGGCGGCTCCGTTGCGGCTCCACTTCGCACTCGAGCGCCGAGCGTTGCCAGACGGCGTGGCGATCGCGGTCGAGCCCGAAACACTCGAGATCGCCGCCGGCGGCACGGCCACGGCGATCGTTCGGCTGGTCGCGTCGCCGAACGCACTCGCTGCCCCGAACGCGGTGCCATTCGGATGGAGCGGCACGCTCGTCGCATCCGCGGCCGACGGCCAGACGCGACGCGTGCCGTTCGGCGTGCACGAGTGCGTCGAATTCGCCAGTGAGGACTCCGAAGTCATCGAGCGGCTGCTGATCCACGATCGCAAGGGCCGGCAGTTCGAGCGCCTGCCGGGGTTCGACGCGCTGTTCGTGCCGGCCGGTCGCTACGATCTCGTCGCGTTCGGGAACCCGGCGGCCGCGAGCGGCGAGATGGCGATCGCGCTGCACGAGGGCTTGGACCTCACCGACGATCGGACGGTTTCGCTCTCGTTCGCCGAGGCGACGGAGCGCATCACGTTCGAGAATCTGGCCCCGGACGGCACGCCGCTCGCAGCGGACCGGACCGACTTCGAGCTGGTGATGGTGGACTCGCACGTGCTGCTCGCGACCTACGGCGGATTCGGCGTGCAGAGCTTTCGAGTATCGCCCGGCACCAGCGGCTATCGGCTCGAGTACGTGAGGCGGCGCGGCGCGCAGACTCGTCGCTCGTTCGCAGTGCCGGGCGCGGTCGCCGCGCCGTTCGCCACGCGCATCGAGAGCAATCGCTCCGATGCCTTCCGGCGACTGAGTCAGACCTTCCCGAGCTTTGCAGGACTCACCGGACGGCTTGCCTTCGATCTGGTGCCGGATCGCCAGCACGGCGGCTACTTCGGCTTCGCGGCGCTCGACTCGATCGCCGAGGCCGGCACGGACGGGACCACGTTCGAATGCTGGTACGTCCCGCCCGCTACGCCGCGACATCTCTACCTGGGTCAGCGCACCGACCTGATCGACCTCAACGCGGGACCGCTGGTGCGGCGCACGCTGTTGTCGACGCCGACGCTCGATTTCGGCGCAGGAGACGGCGTCGGCATCCACCCGCTTTCACTGTTCGAGCGGCCGAGTTTCGTGCTCAGAGGCGAGGCACTGCGCTTCGGGGCGCTCGCTCCGGTGTTCCGCGGGCGCTTCAACAATTCGCCCGGTCAGGTCGCGCTGTTCTCTTCGCTCGGATTCAGCGGCGGCCCGTTCACCGACATGACCGGCAGCACGCTGCTTCCGCCGGCTGCGAGCTGGCGGCTCACGAGTGATTCCGAACCGATCGCGAGCGGGATCCTGCCCGCGGGCGGCGGTGCCTTCGATCCACGTGGGCCGTTCGTCCCGATCGCGATTCCCGGCCCTTTCCAGTTCGAGATCGAGCACCACGACTGGACGCTGCGCGGCCGGCCGGGAGCCCTCGATGTCCGCGCGCGCTTCGATACCCGACGCCTCGACCCCGACCCTCCGCTGCTGACCTCGTTCGCGGTCCTCGCCGACGGCGAGCCCGCGGACTCGATCGATCTCGGCAGCGCGGCCACTCCGGAAGTCCGCTTCGAGCTGAGAGACGACTCGCACGCCCGTGCGACGCTCGAATGGCGGGAGCTCGGCGCCATCGGATGGCAGCCACTCGGTGCGGTCGCGGACAGCGGGCTCGCGAGCATCGCGCTGCCGCGCTCACTCGCCGGAGCGATCGAGCTGCGGCTCGTGACGCGCGATGGATGGGGCAATGAGCTCGAGATCGTGACCTCGCCCGCCTTCGTCGCGCGGCCCGCGCTCGACGCCGAGGCACGTGGCCATGTGGCCGTGCTGGACGTGGGTCGCGTGGAACTTCGCTGGGATCTCGCGTTGCCGGACGGGGCTCGGCTCGGCGTCGAGCGCCGGGCCGAGGGTGAGGCGTGGCGTCGTGTGGGATTCGCATCCACTGTTTCGCCGACTTCGGTCGGCTATCACGACGACTCGGTCACGCCGGGCCGCATCTATCGCTACCGCCTGCTGGTTCAGCACCCCGAACGAACCGAGATCGAGATCGCGGTCCCGATCGATCGACCGTCGCTCGAACTGGCGGTGGGACCCAATCCGACTGCCGGACCGTTCGTGGCTCACCTGCGGCTGCCGACCGCCGGCGCCGCCGAGCTCCAAGTGCTCGACATTGCGGGACGCCGGGTGTTCGAGCGCCGCTTCGATGCGCTGAGCGCGGGCCCCACCGCACTGGAGCTCGAGTGGCCGCGCGGAACTCGACCGGGGCTCTACTTCGTGCGCGTGCGGTGGGCCGGCCAGGATCGCATCGCGCGGATCACTCACCTGCGCTGAGCGCACCCGGGGTCGACCCTCGTCGCGAGGCAGGCTAGAGTGCCGCGCATGCCGCTCTATCTGACCACCGCCTCCGGACCCGAGATCTCCGCCTGGCAGCTGACCGCCGAGCGCACCCTGATCGGTCGCTCCTCGAAGAGCACCATCCAGCTCCAGGACGCGAGCGTCTCGCGCGAGCACGCCGAGGTACTGCGAGACGGCGAACGCTATCAGCTGCGCGATCTGGGCAGCCGCAACGGCACGCGCGTGAATGGAGTCGAGGCGGTCCAGGCGCTTCCGATCGTGGCCGGCGACCGCATCGAGGTCGGACATCTGATGCTGGTGGTGACCTCCCCCGAGGCACGCCGCAGCGTTCAGCTCACCGACGGATCGCCGCTCAGCACCTCGATCAAGGTGCGGGCCGACGAGATCCTCGGTCGCCGCACCGCCGAACCGGCCGGCGGGCAATCCGTGGTCGGGCTGCTGGCCGAGGCGGGCCAGCTGCTGGTGCTGCCGCGGCCGATGCGCGAGACCTGCGAAAGCCTGCTCGACCTGGTGGTACGGGCGGTGCCCGCTTCGCGCCACGTGATCCTGTTGCGCGACGAGACGAGCGGGGAACTCGAGCAGGTCGCGGCACGCGTCCGCGCCGGCCGGCCCGACGGTCCGCTCGCGATCTCGAGCTCGATCCTGCGCGTGGTGCTCGACGAGTGCACCTCGGTGGTGACCGCCGACACCGCGAGCGACCCGCGGTTCGGCCAGCAGCACAGCATCGTGGCGCAGGCGGTGCGCTCGGCACTCGCGGTGCCGCTGTTCGACAACCAGAAGGTGCTCGGACTGGTCTATGTCGACAGCCAGGAGCCCGGCCTGCTGCTCGGCGAGCCGCAGCTCGAGGTGCTCACGCTGCTCGCCAATATGGCGGCGGTCAAGATCACGAATGCCCGCCTGCTCGATGCCGAGCAGGCGCGGTTGCGCATGGCGCAGGAGCTCGAGACCGCGACCCAGATCCAGCGCCAGCTGTTGCCGACTCCGCCGCATCTGCCGGGCTGGGAGATCGATGCGTGCCTCGAGTCGTGCTACGAAGTGGGCGGCGACCTGTACGACTTCTCGATCCTTCCGGACGGCCGGCTGCTGTTCGTACTCGGCGACGTGACCGGCAAGGGCATGGGTGCCGCATTGCTGATGTCGTCGTTTCTCGCCTCGGCCCGAGTCCTCTACGAGACGCTGCACGATCCGGGGGCCCTCTCGAGCCGACTCAGCTCGTTCATGCACCGCAGCACCGACGCGGGACGCTTCGTGACCGGGATCGTGGGCTGTCTCGATCCGGCGACCGGGGCACTCGACTACGTCAACGCGGGGCACCCCTCGCCGTGCCTGGTGTCCAGGGACACTGTGATCGAGCTGGAGAGCACCGGCCTGCCGTTCGGCGTGCTCGCCGAGTTCCCGTACACCACCCAGTCGGTTCGCATCGAACCCGGCGGGCTGCTCGCGCTGTTCAGCGACGGCATTCCCGAGGCTCAGACGCCGGATGGCCAGATGTTCGACGACGAACGCGTCCACGAGGTGATGCGCGCGGTGTGTGGCTTCGAGTCGCTCCCCGCGGCTCGCGCCGAAGTGCTCCAGCGCGTCGACAACTTCCTCGGCGACGCGCCGCGCACCGACGACCTCACGCTGATGCTGATCCGCCGCGCGCCCTCGTCGGGCTAGTCCGGCCGCCCGCTCACAGCAGCCCGCGCGACCGAAAGCTCAGGTGTCCGCGTGCCGCCACGATCACGTGGTCCAGCACTCCGATCCCGATCAGGTCGCCGACCTGCACCAGCCGGCGGGTGATCGTGAGGTCCTCCTCGCTGGGCTCGGGATCACCGCTCGGATGGTTGTGGACCAGCACGACACTCGCCGCCGATTGAAGAATTGCCGGCAGGAACACCTCGCGCGGGTGAACGATCGATGCGTTGAGGCTCCCGATCGAGATCGTCTCGCGCGCCTGCAGCTCGTGACGCGCGTTGAGCAGCAGCACCACGAAGTGCTCGCGCCGCTCGCGGATCAGGTCGGGCACGCAGCTCATCACGTCGTCGGGGCCGCGGATCGCATGATGGCCCGGCACCGATCCGCAGCGCACCTCGCCCCGCCACGCCCGAGCCCAGCACCAGCGCGATCAGCTCGCCATCGGTCAGCGCGCCGGCGCCCTGCAGGTTCAGCCGCTCGCGCGGCCCCGTGCGCCGGCGCGCACTCGCCCCTGCACCGCGCGGAGCCAGCCCGGGATCGAGTATCGGCGCCGGCACCGGACCCGGCGCCGATACGACCACTTCGGAAGCGAAATCGTTCACGTTGGCGTCGACGCGGGAGCGGGACGGGACCGAGGCATGCAGATCTGACGTGGACCGAACTTGGGCGCGGCGCGCGGCTGCGCGATAATCCACCGCCGCGCCGGCGAGCCCGGTTCCTCACCGACCCGATCCGTGGAGCTTTGCATGCCTCGTGCCGTCCGACTCCTCCCACTCTTCGTGCTGGCCCTCGCACTTACCTCGGTGCGGGGCTCCGCGTCGGATTCGGACCCCGCGGTCGAAGGCTCGGCCATGGTGGACTACTCCAAGCCGGCGACCTTCAAGGTCGGATCCTGGGTGCGGTACCTCACGGTGGTGAAAGGCGAGAGCGGCGCCTACCAGGAGTACTACACGACGCTCATCATCGGCGGTGAAGAGGAGCTGTGGGGTGAGCCGGGCTTCTGGATCGAAACGCTCACCGAAGACGTCGGCGACTTTCCGAAGACGTTGGCGTCGATGGTCTCCTATCAGGCGTTCGGCGATTCGCTCGCGGTCAAGCGACCTGGCTGGTTCCTGCGCAAGCACATCCGCGAGTTCGACGCGCAGGGCGAGCCGGTCGAGATGATCCAGCGCCGCGACGCCAACGAGATGAAGATCCGGGCGGCGAATCGCAGGCGACTCGAAGACAATCCGAATCGCCCGAGCGCCGAGTTCGACACGCTGGGAGTCGACACCGTGAACGTGCCGTACGGGAGCTATCGCGGCGTCAGGGTGCGCGAGACCAATCGACTGGTCGACGAGAGCGCCAAAGCCGACAGCACGATCGAGGTGCATCGCCTCGAAGTGCGGACCCGCAGCATGAGCGACGACGTGCCGATCACGCATCTGGTGCGGGAAGCGATCACCGACGTGATCGAGATCAAGAGCTGGCGAACTGGATTCTCGTCCGGCGCGCGCACCCGGCTGGTCGAGCGCGCAAGTGGCGTCACTCGGGTGGTCGGCTACGGCGTCGGCGACTATCCGGCCACCGTGGTGCCGAAGCGCGTGCGCATGAAGTCGCTGCTCCCGAACGGCCGCTGAATCACACCGCCGCGCGGCGACGTCAACCGGACGGAACTCGCGTCGAGAACAATCCGCGCGCGAACGCTTCGGGATCGAACCGCTCCCAGTCCTCGAGACCCTCGCCGAGCCCGGTGAGACTCACCGGCAATCCGAGCTGATCCGCGATCGCGAGCACCGCGCCTCCGCGGGCGGTTCCATCGAGTTTGTTGATCGCAAGGCTCGTGATCGGAATCACCTTCTGGAACTCGCGCGCCTGGGCGATGCCGTTCTGCCCCAGATTGGCGTCCAGCACCAGCAGCGTGTGGTGCGGAGCCCCCGGAACCTGGCGCTCACACACACGCCGCACCTTCTGGAGCTCGGCCATCAGATTTTGCTTGGTGTGCAGGCGCCCGGCGGTATCGATTAACACCACGTCGGTCCCGCGAGCGAGTGCTGCGCTGAGACCGTCGTGCACGACCGCCGCAGGGTCGGCGAGGTCGCGCGCTCGGACCAGCTCGACGCCCGCGCGCTCCGCCCACACCGCGAGCTGATCGCTCGCCGCGGCGCGGAAGGTATCGCCGGCCACCAGCAACGTGCGTCGGCCGTCGCGCGCAAAGCTCGCGGCCAGCTTGCCCGCGAGCGTGGTCTTGCCGACTCCGTTGACGCCGACGATCAGCGCGACCCACGGCGCGTTCGGCCCGGGCTCGAACGCCAGGCGCTGACGGCCCAGGATCTCGATCGCGGCGAGTTCGAGTGCACGGCCCAGCTCGAGGTCGCGATCGCGTCCCATGAGGTCGCGCGCGGAGGCGATCAGCCGCTCGACCGTCGCGGGTCCCACGTCGGCGAGCAGCAGGGCGTCCTCGAGCGGCTCGAGCGTCTGCGGATCGATCGGGCCCCGAAGGCCCAGCACCGCGCCCACCTGCGAAACGAGCTGCTCTCGCGTGCGGGTCAAGCCGCTGCGCAGGCGCTCCCACAACCCCACGGTCTTCCTTTCGCGCGAACTCCCGCCCGGCCACCGGGGCCGGACGGGAGCGCGCTCGCCATGCGGTCGACTCAGCCGGCCGCGGACTCCACGAGTTCACGCGGCGCGAGTGACGGATCCGCGCTCTCCACCCCGTCGAATCGCACCGAGACCAGTTTCGAGAGGCCCAGCTCCTGCATGGTCACGCCGTACAGAACGTCGGCCGCCTCCATGGTCTTCTTGTTGTGCGTGATGATGACGAACTGCGTGCGGTTCGCGAACCGCCGCAGCATGCGCAGGAAGCGATCGACGTTCGCATCGTCGAGCGGCGCGTCGACCTCGTCGAGCAGACAGAACGGCGACGGCTTGACCAGGTAGATCGCGAACAGCAGCGCGATCGCGGTCAGCGCGCGCTCGCCGCCGGACATCAGCGTCACGCTCTGCAGGTGCTTGCCGCGCGGCTTGGCGACGATCTCGATCTCACACTCGAGCGGATCCTCGCCGAGCGCACGCAGCTCGGCGTCGCCACCCTCGAACAGGGTCTTGAAGATGTCGCGGAAGTGACCCTGCACCTTCTCGAACGTGTCGCGGAACAGATCGCTCGCGGTGGTATTGATCTTTTGAATGGCCTCGAGGAGCTGTTCGCGGGCTGAAACCAGATCGGCGCGCTGAACGGTCAGGAACTCGTGGCGATCCTTGCGGGTGGTGTAGTCCTCGAGCGCCAGCAGATTGACGGGCCCGAGCGCGCCGAAGCGACCGCGCAGTTCCTCGAGCTGGGTCTGCGCCTGGGCCGCGTCGAATCCCTCGGCGGCCGGTTCCGGATTCCACTGCTCGGGGTCCATGCGGTACTCGGTGCGCAGCCGCTCGAACGTGCGCTCCAATTCGGCGCGCGACTGCAGGCGGTCGAGCTCGATCTGATGCAGCAGCTCGGCCAGTTCGGTCTGTGCGAAGCGCTTGTGACGCGCGGCGTCGTCGCCGCTCTGCAGTTCTTCCTTGAGCGCGACGAACCGCCCCTGCAGCTCGGTGACGCGCGCACGCTGCGTGGACTCGGACTCGAGCAGGCCCGCGAGTCCTGCCTCGATGCCGGTCACCTGGGCTTCGATCTCGACGATGCGGGCGCGCGACTGCGCTTCTTCTTCTGCGCGACCACCGAGTCCCGATTCGAGTTCGCGGCGGGTCTGTTCGGCGCGGCCCCACTGGGCTTCCCACTCGCCCTGCTCGCGCGCCAGCGCCAGCAGCCGCTCGCGCGCGGCCTGGGCGCGCGCCGACGCCTCGTCGCGCCGGCCCTCGAGCTCCACCACCACGCCGTCGAGATCGGCGACCTCAAGTCGCGCCTTCTCGAGCTGCTGCTGGAACTCGCCGAGGTCCGCTTCGGCTCGGACCTGAGCGCGGTCGAGGCCCTCGATCTCGATCGCGAATGCGGCGATCTCGTCGCGCCTCTCGCGGGTCTCCTGTTCGGTCCACTGGCGATCGCGCGCGGTCGCATCGAGATCGCGTGCGGCGCGTTCGAGCGCTTCACGTCGTGCGTCGACGTCGCTCACGGCCGTGGCGCGGGCCGCGATCGCCGCATTGCGCGCCGCATCGTGCGAAGCGCGCTCGCGCCCCTGCGCCTCGACTGCCAACCGCAGGTCGGCGAGCCGGCCGGACAATTCGCGGATCTCCATCTCACGGTGCAACAGGCCGGTCGAGAGTCGCGATCCCGCGCGCACGCGTCCGCGCTCCCACACCTCGCCGTCGAGGCTCACGAACCGCAAGCCCCCTTCGGATTGAACCGCGAGTCGCGCTGCGGCGGCTCGATCCTCGACGACCACCACGGCTCCGAGCAACCGATCCACGAGCGGGCGGAAGCGGGCGTCGCAGCGCACCAGTTCGGAGGCGCGCCCGACCACACCCGGACCGTCCGGCAGCGCGGTGAGCGTTCCGGTCGTCAGTGCGCTCAGATCCACCAGTGTCGCGCGCCCGCTCTCGAGCACTCGCAGACGCTCGAGCGAAGCATCGAGCGCATCGCGGTCCTCGGCCAGTACGAACGCCGACGCCTCGCCGAGCGAGGCTTCGAGCGCTTCGAGGAACCGCGACGGCACCTCGAGCACGTCGGCCACCAGCCCGACCAGACCCGCAATGCGATCGTCGGACGACAGCAGCACGCGAGCGCCCTCGGAGACGCCATCGAGGCCGCGCTTGAGCTCGAGCAGCGTTTCGAGTCGCGATTCGGCCGCGGCGGCATCCTGACGCAATTGCGACAGCGACTCGTCAGCGCTGCCGACCGAGTGGCTCGCCGCGGCGATCGCGGCCTCGAGCTCGAGCAGCATGCGCTTGGACTCGTCGAGGTCCGCCGCCAGTGCAACGCGGCGCGCCTCCCCGCTGGTCGCGACGCGATCCAGCTCCTCGAGCCGTGCGCCGAGTTCCGCCACGCGGCGTTCGGCACTCTCGCGGCGCTCCGCGAGTGCGGCCATTCGTTCGCGAACCCGATCGCAGGCCGCACGCTTCTCGGCTTCGGCCGAGAACAGGTCGAGCGACAGCTGCCGATGATCCTGCGCGACGTGACGGCGCTCGCGCAGCTCGCCGTCGACGGCCTGCAGCGCCTGCTCGGAGGCATCCGCGTCGCTCTGCGCGCCGCCGAGCGAGGCGCGGCATTCCGCGAGCTTCGCTTCGGCTTCGCGTTCGCGCGTCTGCACCTCCGCGAGGCGCTCGCGCATGCGAGCCGCTTCTTCGGCGGCTTCCTCGGCGCGACGCAGCAGACCTGCGACCCGCTCGCGCAGCAGCACGATCTGGTGCTCGGCCTGGCCCCGCGCGTCTTCACGGTCCCGCAGGCCCGCCTGCGCGGTCGACAGCTCGCGCTCCAGCTCGAGCAGCGTGAGTCGCTGATCGTTCAGTCGCACTTCGAGCAGATCGACCTCGACCGTGACGCCCTCGCGGCGCACCGCCTCTTCCTGCCACTGCTCGGCCAGCTCCTTCTCACGGGTGCGAAGCTCCGCGACCCGTCCCGCGGTCAACGTCAGATCGAGCGCCTGGATCTCGTCGCGCAGCCGCGCGAAGCGGCGCGCCTTGCCGACCTGGCGGGCCAGCGAGCGCAGCTCGCGCTCGATCTCGAACACGATGTCGTTGAGACGCGTGAGATCGGATTCGGTCGCGTCGAGCTTCTGCAGCGTCTCGCGCTTGCGCGCCTTGTACTTGGTGATGCCCGAGGCCTCCTCGAACAGGAAGCGGCGGTGTCCCGAGTTGTCGGACAGCACCTGGTCCACCATCTGGCGCTCGATCACCGAGTAGGCGTGGCTGCCCATGCCGGTGTCGAAGAACAGGTCGCGGATATCCTTGAGGCGGCACGGTGTCTTGTTGAGGAAGTACTCCGAGAGCCCGGAACGGAACACCCGGCGCGAGACGGTGACCTCGGCGAACTCGGTCGGCAGCAGACCGCGATCGTTCTTGAACGTGAGGTGCACCTCGGCCATGCCGAGCGGCTTGCGACTCGGGGCACCGTTGAAGATCACGTCTTCCATGGTGTCGCCACGCAGCAGCTTGGCGCTCTGCTCGCCGAGCACCCAGCGGATCGCGTCCGAGACGTTGGTCTTGCCGCAGCCGTTCGGACCGATGACACCCGTGACGCCGTCGCTGAAGAACACTTCGGTGCGGTCGACGAACGACTTGAAGCCCTGGATTTCGAGCTTGTGCAGAAACATCCTTGTCCCTTCGGCTCGGCGAAGTCGGGGGGTCGAACCCGTTCGTTCGCTCGGAGATCATTCACCGCCCTGAGCATCCTGTTCGGGCGGGACGCGTGAGCGCTGCGGAGTGCCTGAGGCGTGTGAAGTTAGCTGGAGGAAGGGCCGGCGGCAATCGGTTTTTCGTTGTCCCGATCCGCGCCACCGGGCTTCCAGACGCGAGCCAGGGCCATCGCGGCGGTGGCGACTTCGGCCTCTGCGAGCGTTCGCGGATCGAGCCGAAAGTGACCCGCACGCACGATCCCGATGACCGGCGGATCCGCGAGGCGTGCGAGGCCCTCGAGCGCGCCACCCTCGAGCGTCGGATGCTGAACTTCGACCACCGGCCCCGGCAACTTCTGCAGGGGCAGCGAGCCGCCGCCGACCTCGCCGAACCCTGCCACGACTCGGGTTTCGAGGCCCGGCACGCGCGCGCACAGCTCGGCGGCCAGTCGCGCGGCGCGCTCGTCGAGCGTCGCGCGCGAAGCGCCCAGCATCGCGAGTGTCGGTAGCTCGCGGCGCGCGCGTTCGGGGTCCGCGTAC
>JABFRW010000184.1 GCA_013140805.1 Candidatus Eisenbacteria bacterium | reverse complement strand
CGCACGGTGTCGTGATAGAGTCGCGCACGCGAAGACCTCCGTTGTCGGCAGAAAGCTCCCTGAACAAGTGCTTTCTACCACATGGAGGTCTTTGTCTTTCCTACCCTTCACGAATACACCGGGCTAGACGCGCGCCCGTCCAGTTTCCGTTCACGCTTCGAACGTGACCGCAACGCGCTACTGGCCGGAGCGACGCATGCGGCCCCCCTGGTAACCGAGGCCGATCTTGCGCCGCTGCCGCCCCTTATGCAGGCGTACCTTCGGCGAATGGGCGCTGTTGAACGCGCCCACGTGCGTAACCTGCGTGTGACCTTCAAGGCGCAAATGCGCAGCAGCGCGACGGCCCCGTGGATGCAGGCCACCGCCACGCAGTACGAGTTCTTCGACCACCCGGCCCGATTGTTCCACATGAGCGCGAGCCGGGCGGGCATGCCATTGGACGTCTTCCACCGTTACGTCGACGGCGCGGCCACGTTTCAGGTGCGGATCGCTGGGCTGATACCGATGGTGGACAAGGGCGGCGCGGAGATCACGAACGACGAAACAGTCACGCTCATGAATGACGTGCTCGTCATGGCGCCGGCCGCTGTCTTGGACCTGCCGTTCACCTTCGAGACCCTCGGCGAACGGTCATTGCGAGCGACCTTCCGCAACGCAGGGTTCACGGTGTCCGCCGTCCTGACGTTCGACGCCGCCGGAGATCTCGTAGGCTTTGCCTCCGCAGATCGGGCGCACAGCCGTGAGTCCGCGACATGGTCCACGCCGATTTCCGGGTATCGCCAGGTTGACGGAATCCGGATAGGCGCCCTCGGCGATGCCAACTGGATCGAGCCCTCCGGCGAATGGACATATGGCCGTTTCGAGATCACGTCAATCGCTTACAACGTGACCCGGTGAACGGCGGACCCGCCGGCTAACCTGCCGATGAACCTGACGGGCCGCTCCGCGGCCCGCAGGTTATCGGCTATACGTTCGACGGACAGAACTCGCCGGCGCAGAGTGAAGGCGAAATCGTACGAGGGCGTCCTGTAATGGAAAGTTACTCAGCGCGGGGGCTGGAGCGGGGAGCCGTCGCACTCGTGCCGGCGGGCGTTGTCGCCGCGCTCTTGTTCGCAGCGCTGAGCGGGCTGGGCGTCGACGACACAGTTGCAGCGGGCGCGTCGGTCGCGTTCGCCCTCGCGGGGGCCATGTGGCTTTCCGGTCGCCTCGCACCTGAGCTCGACGGTGCCTTGCGCCGCCACACGCTCCTGGCGGTCCTCTGGGTGATCCTCGGCGTCGGCGCGATCGGCGCGACGGGGCGCCTGGCGACGTTTATGGCGGACGAAACGAAGGGGCAGAACTCGATGTACCCCTTCGACGACTTCTTCGTGCACCACTCCTGCCTCTCGGCCCACTACCAGTCGGCGCACCTGCACCGGGATGGTGTGCCGAACGTCTACGAGCGCACGCTCTACGAAGGGCCGAGCGGCGAACCGAAGTTCGTCGGAAGCCTCGTGATCGATGTCTTCATGTATCCGCCGCCGTTCCTGCTGCTCTCTCGGCTGGGTCTCGCACTGTCCGAGAACTTCGCCACCTGGCGGGCGGTCTGGTTCGGAGTGGAGGGCGCGCTCGTCGCGGCCGCCTTCGTGGCGGTCGCGTTCTGGATCGGGGGTCCGCTCGGACGGCGCGTGGCGCTGCTCTCGTTGCTTGCGTGGCTGTCGTTCCCGACGCTGACCACGCTCCAACACGGCAACTTCCATCTCGCGGCGATCGCCGGATCCGTCCTCGCCATGCTGGCGTTCGAGCGTGGCCGCCACGCGCTCGGCGGCGGCCTGTTGGCGGCACTCGCGTTGAGCAAGTTCTTCCCGGGGTTCCTCGTTCTCTTTCTCGTGTTCCAGCGCCGCTGGCGCGCCATGTTCTGGACGACAGGGTTCGGCGTGTTCTTCGTCCTGCTCGCGTACGTGGTCCTCGGGGGAGCACCGTTCCGGGCCTTCTTCGCGTACCACCTGCCGCGTCTTTCCACCGGTGCCACCTTCGAGACCCTGTTCGCGCATCCCGACGTGATCGCGTGCAACCATGCCATGTACGGCCTGGTGCAGAAGCTCTCCTTGCTCGGGGTGCCCGGCATGGGGCAAGGCACGGCCATCGCGGTCTCGTGGATGTACACGATCGCGCTGGTCGGCATCGCAGCGCTCGCGGCGCGCGCTGCTGGTGACGGGCGGGACGCCAGCGCAAGGCTTCGGCGGGCGCTGCTCTGGCTCGCGGTGCTGCAGCTCGCCTCGCTGCGGGCGCCCTTCGTTCCCGACGTCTATGGACAGTTCGCGCTCTTGTGGATCCTGGTGCTGCTGCTCGCCGGGGTGGAGTGGCGTGGCTGGCGGCCCATCGCTTTGCTGACGTTGATCGTGCTTGCCAACTTCATGGTCCCGACGGTGCCGTTGATGCCGTTGCCGGCGCTGCTGGGACTCACGCTCGTGCACCAGATCCTCTTCATCGCCTTGTGCCTGGGCGTGGTCGGCGGCGTATGGTGCCGGGCGTCCGTCCGGGAAGTGGTCGTTGCGTGAAAAGCGTGCGCATGCGGGGGGCAGCCGTCGAACCACCGGTTGCAGCGGACGGCGCTTACGCGCCGCCGCTGAACCGGAGCGTTAGGCCGAAACGACAAAGGCATCGCAGTGATCGTGAGAGTTGAAGACATCAAGCCCCTTTTGGCTCGCGGTCGCATCGACCCGGCGGCCGCGCTGCCGGAACTCAGGAAGCTGGCTGAGAGCGACCAATGGCAAACGCGGGAGGTGGCGGCGACTGGGCTCGTCGAGATCGGCAAGCGCCATCCGGCGGAGGTCCTGCGCGAAGCACGTCGCTGGGCCGAAGCCCGCGACCTGAATGTCCGAAGAGCTGCGAGCGAAGGCCTTCGCGGGATTGTAAAGCTCGATCCAGGCGCTGTCCGGCCCGTGCTTGATATCCTGCGGGCCGATCCCGAGCTGTACGTGAAGAAGTCCGTTGCGAACGTTCTCCGTAACGCGAGTGCCAAACACCCCGACTTCGTGCTGGACCTGTGTCGGCAATGGGCTCGGTCAAGAAACCCTCACACCCGGTGGATCGTCAAGGACGGCTTGCGGAAGCTCAAGGGATTGCGGCCGGGCGAGACAGCTGCGATCTTGGACTCACTTGCGGGTTCGGCCTAACAACGGCATGCAGCGGACGGCGCTGCGCGCCGCCGCTGATGCCGAGCGTTAGCCCGGATTATTCATGAAGAGGAGTGAACACGAAGACCTCCGTGTGGTAGGAAGGCGTTGTTCAGGCACCTTTCTTCCACGGACGGGAGCCTGCACGGGATTTCCGTGTAAGCGACTGCCCGCGTGACCGGGATGGGGCTTACACAGAAATCAGGACAGGCTCAACGCCGATCATCGCTCCGCTGTTGATCAGCGCGAGCCTGGTTGCGCCATTCGTCCTCCTTCAGTGGTTCGATCGCAAGGCACTTCAAGAAGAGTTTCCGTTTTTGCTCTTCGTCTTCATGTCCCTGCATTCGCTGTTCATCGTCCTGTTGCTGACTCCGGCTCTGCGACGCCTCCGAGCGGAGCGAAGTCTCAGAGCGTTGAAACTCGGTCACTGGGCTGGACTCTTCCTTGGTGCCTGTCTCGGATTCGTTTATGCCCTGGTGGTGATTGACCAGCTCCCCTGCTTTCTGGGGGTTCCGAATTGCGACTGAGGCTCCGGCACGTCTTCGACGTGGTCGTGATTGCCGAATTCGACGGCCGGGTGAAACTCGTGAGCGCCGCCGACGTTCGGCTCTCGGCCGCAGTGTCAGGGAGAAACGCGTGAGACGAGTTCGTTTGTCGGTGGCCACGAGCCTCGACGGCTACATCGCCGGTCCGAACGGCGAGAGCGACTGGATCGTGATGGATCCGGACATGGATTTTGGCGCGCTGATGGGCGCGTTCGACACCGTGCTGCTGGGTCGCAAGACCTACGAGGCGACGCGGCACCATGGTGGCGGAGGCATGCCGGGTGTGCAGGCGTACGTTTTCTCGCGCACGCTTCGGCAGGAGGACTGCCCGGGAGTGATCGTGTCCGCGGATCCTGCGGCGACGGTCACGGCGCTCAAGTCGACGCCCGGAAAGGACATCTGGTTGTTCGGCGGCGGTGGGTTGTTCGGCAGCCTGCTCAAGCTGGGTCTGGTGGATTCGGTCGAAGTTGCGGTGATTCCGGTGCTGCTCGGCGCCGGACTGCCACTGCTGCCGAACGCGTCCATGCAGTCGAAGCTGCGGCTCGCGAAGCATCGCATCTACGAAAAGACCGGCACCGTCTCGCTCGAGTACGTGCCGGCCTGAACCGGTCGAGGCGGCGCGATTGCCCGTCCTTCTCACCCGGTGCTAGCTTTCCCACGTTCCGACTGACCGCCTCGCCCGCCTGGGCCCGAAGCGCGGCCCGCGCCGCACCACGCGAACCCCGAACGGAGTTTCCATGTCCGCGACCCGCACGCTGACCCTCGCCGACGTGGCGCTGCCGCGCCCGAACGTCCTTCAGCAGACCCTGCTCGTCGTTGCCGCCAGCCTCGTCACGGCCGCTGCGGCACAGCTCGAGATCAGGCTGCCCTTCACCCCGGTGCCGGTGACCGGCCAGACCTTCGCGGTGTTGCTCTCGGGTGCGGTACTCGGCGCGCGGCGCGCGTTTCTGGCGCAGGCGCTCTACTTGCTCGAGGGTGCCGCCGGACTGCCGTTTTTCGCAGGGGGAGCAGGCGGTGCGCTGGTGTTCGTCGGCCCGACCGGTGGTTATCTGGCGGCGTTCCCGCTCGCAGCCGCCGTCACGGGCTTCCTGTGTGAGCGCGGCTGGGATCGCCGCTTCATCGCCATGCTGCCGGCCATGCTGATCGGCAGCCTCGTGATCTTCGCCAGCGGCCTCGCGTGGCTCGCGCGCTTCGTCGCGCCCGACGCGCTGCTCGCGACCGGGCTGCTGCCGTTCCTGCCTGGAGATCTCATCAAGTCGTCGCTCGCCTCGCTCGCGTTCCCGGCGGTGTGGCGGTTGATCGGCCGCGCAGCACCGCGCCGCTAATCGTGCGCACGATCGCGGTTCTGGGTGCCGGCATCATGGGGCGCGGAATCGCGTATGCCTCGGCGCTCGGTGGATTCCACACCCGGCTGCAGGACTCGAGCGGCGAGGCACTCGAGAAGGCGCACGCGAACATCACCGCCACACTCGAGAGCGGCGTCGCCGGCGGCAAGGTCAAAGACGACGATGCGGTCGCCGCGCGCGCGCGCATCGAAATGGTCAAGACACTCGGCGAGGCCGCCAAGGATGTCGACCTGGTGATCGAGGCGGTGCCCGAGGACATGGCGTTGAAGATCGCGATCTTCCGCGAGCTCGACGCCATGGCGCCGAAGCACGCGATCCTCGCCACCAACACGTCTTCGCTGTCGGTGAGCGAGATGGCGGGTGCCACCACGCGCGCCGCACAGGTGGTCGGCATGCACTTCTTCAACCCGGTGCATCGCATGAAGCTGCTCGAGGTGGTGCGCGGGCTCGACTCGAGCGACGTCACGATCCAGGCGGTCTGCGAAGTGGGCGAGAAGATGGGCAAGGAGTGCGTGGTGGTGCGCGAGGCGCCGGGATTCGTGACCACGCGCATCAACGCGATGATCGGCAATGAGGCGTTCTACATGCTGCAGGAAGGTGTCGCGAGCGCGCGCGATATCGACAAGGCGCTCAAGCTCGGTCTCAATCACCCGATGGGCCCCTTCGAACTCGTTGACCTGGTCGGGCTCGACACGCGGCTCTCGATCCTGCGCTTCCTGCATCGATCGCTCGGCGACAAGTTCCGCCCCTGCCCGCTCATGGAGCAGTACGTGGCGGCCGGACGGCTGGGCCGAAAGAGCGGCCGCGGCGTGTACGAGTACCCCGCGTCGTGAAGCGCGTCCGGGCGAAGAAGCAAGCCGCCCGGCCCAAGCGCGCGACGAAGCTGCGCGTCGTGAAGCCGGCGGCGCCACCGCCGCGACCACTCGCGTCACTCGCTCCCGAAGAACGCGCGTTCGGCTCGGCGCTCGTCACTGCGACGTCTCGAGAGCGCATCCTGTTCGAACTGCGGCGTGGACGCGCTTCGGTGCACGCGGCCATCAAGGGCATGAGTGCTGCGGCGGCCGAGCGCCCGCTCGGCCCCGACAAGTGGTGCACGCGCGAGATCGTGCTGCATCTGGCGTCTCGCGATCAGGCGCGACTGCGCGAGATGGAGTCGGCGCTGCGCGGGGTGGAAATCTCGTGGCGCGTCCACGCCGACAGTGAATGGCCACGCCTGAACGAGGCCGATCTCGCAGACCTGCGGCACCACTCGTGGGACGAGGCGATCGCGCTGCTCGAACTGACGCGCGAGCGCCTGCTCGAGTCGATCGAGAGCGTGCCCGACGAACCCGCCGAAGTGTGGGCCGAAACGCACCCGTTCGGCTGGATGCTGCGCGGGTTGCCACCGCACGATCGCCACCATGCCGACCAGATCAAGCGCTGGATCACGACGCGCGGCGCCTGAGTGGCCCGCCTCGACAGCGCCCGAAGATCCGGCGATGATGCCGCAGCGCATTCCCAGCGGCCGAACACACGCCGCCCGTCGCATTTCCAGGAGGCCACCTTCCCATGAGTGACACGCTCGCCCCGGTCAAACCGGGCAAGCTCATCATCAACGGCGAGGCGGTCGATGCCGCCTCCGGCAAGACCTTCACCACCACGAATCCCGCCACCGAAGAGGCGATCACCACCGTCGCGTCGGCCGGAGTCGAAGACGTGGATCGCGCCGTCAAGGCCGCGCGCGCGGCGTTCGACTCGGGGCCCTGGTCGCGCATGAAGCCGGCGGATCGCCAGCGCATCCTGTTCAAGCTCGGCGACCTGGTGCTTCAGAACGCCGACGAGATCGCGCGGCTCGAGACGCTGGACAACGGCAAGCCGATTTTCGAATCGCGCCAGGTCGACATCGGCATGGTCGCGAACTGCTTCCACTACTTTGCGGGCTGGGCGACCAAGCTGTCGGGCGAGACGCTGCCGGTCAATCCCGCGTTCTTCACTTACACGTTGCGCGAGCCGCTCGGCGTGGTGGGTGCCATCATCCCGTGGAACTTCCCGATGATCATGGTGGGCTGGAAGGCGGCCCCGGCGCTCGCGGCCGGCAACACCGTGGTGATCAAGCCTGCCGAACTCACGCCGCTCTCGGCGATCCGCATCGGTGAACTGGCACTCGAAGCGGGCCTTCCGCCCGGGGTGCTCAACATTCTGCCGGGGCCCGGCAGCATCGCCGGCGAGGCGCTCGTCAAGCACCCGATGGTGGACAAGATCAGCTTCACGGGCTCGACCGAAGTGGGCAAGCACCTGATGCGCACCGCCTCGGACTCGGTGAAGAAGCTCACGCTCGAACTGGGCGGCAAGTCGCCGAACATCGTGTTCGCGGATGCCGACCTGGACGCGGCCCTGCGTGGCGCCACCACCGGCATCTTCTATGGCAAGGGCGAAGTGTGCGCGGCCGGTTCGCGACTGCTGGTCGAAAAGAGCATCTACGACGATTTCGTTGCGAAGCTCGCCGAGCGCACCAGGAAGATGGCGCCCGGAGATCCGCTCGATCCCAAGACGCGCCTCGGCTCGCTGGTGAGCGAGAAGCAGATGAACACGGTGCTCGGCTACGTCGAGACCGGCATCAAGGAAGGCGCCCGGCTGGTGGCGGGAGGTGCGCGCCAGCCGATCAACGGTAAGGGCTACTTCGTACAGGCCACGGTGCTCGCCGACGTCAAGAACTCGATGCGCGTCGCGCAGGAAGAGATCTTCGGTCCGGTGCTCGCGGTGATTCCGTTCGAGGACGAGGACGACGCGGTACGGATCGCCAACGACGTGGTGTTCGGGCTTGCGGCCGGGGTGTGGACCAAAGACGTGAAGCGATCGCATCGGGTCGCGCGCAAGCTGCAGGCCGGCACCGTGTGGGTGAACGCCTACAACTTCTACGACGCCGGCATGCCGTTCGGCGGCTACAAGCAGTCGGGCTTCGGGCGCGATCTCGGCCCCGACTGCCTCGCCGACTACACGCAGGTGAAGAGCGTGTGGGTGGGACTCGAGTAGCGCACGCACAATGACGACTTCGCGCGTGTTTCTGGCCGGCGGCGTGCGCACTCCGGTCGGCAAATTCGGCGGTGCGCTCGCCGCCTCGTCGGCCGCCGAGCTCGGCGGTCTCGCGGCGAAGGCGTGCCTCGAACGCACGCGCGTGCCGCTCGACGCGGTCGACGAGGTGCTCATCGGTCACGCGCGTCAGGCCGGCAATGGTCCGAATTTGGCGCGCCAGGTGGTGAGGCGCAGCGGACTGCCCGACTCGGTGCCGGCCTTCACCATCAACAAGGCGTGTGCTTCGGGGCTGCAGGCGATCGTGAGCGGGGTGCAATCGGTGCGGCTCGCGGACTCGCAAGTGGCGCTCGCGGGCGGTGTCGAGCACATGTCGAGCATTCCATTCCTTGCGACCGACATGCGGTGGGGCAAGAAGCTCGGCGACGAAGCGCTGGTCGACGCGATGTTCCGCGACGGCTACCAGTGTCCGCTCTGCAATCAGCTCATGGGCGAGACCGCCGAAACGCTCGCGACCGAGTACGCGATCACGCGCGAAGAGCAGGACGCCTACGCGCTCGAGAGCAATCGCCGCGCGGCGCGCGCCTGGAGCGAGGGTCGCTTCGCCGGCGAAGTGGTGCCGGTGACGATCGGCAGCGGTCGCTCGCTCGCGACCGTCGCGCAGGACGAACACTTCCGAGGCGATGCGACGCTCGACGAGATGGCGAAACTGCGACCGGTATTCCGGAAGGACGGCACCATCACGGCGGCCAATGCCTCGGCGATCACCGATGGCGCGGCGGCGGTGCTGGTGCTCTCGGAGCAGGCCGCGACCCGCCACGGCATTTCGCCTCAGGCGGCGGTGCTCGGCTACACCAGCGTGGCGGTGGATCCCGCGCGCATGGGCATCAGCCCGGTGCCGGCGGTGCGCAAGCTGCTCGAGCGACACCACCTCACGCTCGATCAGATCGACGTGGTGGAGCTCAACGAGGCGTTCGCCGCCCAGGTGCTGGCATGCGATCGCGAGCTGCACTTCGATCGCGCGCGCCTGAATCCCAATGGCGGCGGCATCTCGCTCGGGCATCCGACCGGCTGCAGCGGCACCCGGATCGTGGTCGGACTGCTCTCGGAACTCGCCCGCACCGGCGGTCGCTACGGCCTCGCGACGCTGTGCGTGAGTGGTGGAATCGGCATGGCCCTGCTGGTGGAACGGGTCTAAGCGCGAGATCCGACAAGCGTTTCGCGCACTCGTGCGAATCGCCCGCTCAAGTGCGAGAACGAGTGGCCGAAAACCTTCTCCGTCGGCGCCTCACGATCCCGATATGCAGCGCACGGCACACACGGAGAGTGGCCATGAAGCCCACGCGTCCTCGCCGCCGCAAGAAGGTCACCACCGTCACGGAGCAGGACCCGCGCGGTTCCCGCATCGTCGCCATCGCCGACTCTCACCTGGCAGCGGCCACCGCGCAGCGACTCGCGACGATCAGCGCGCGATGGGCGAAGCAGGCGGGAGCCGGCGAGGACGACGCGCTCGAAGTGGTCGCTGCCGCGCAACGCGCACGCGAGGCTGCCTCGCACGCCGAGGACACCGAGACCACCGACGACGCGTGGGCTGCCGCGCGACTGGCGTGGGCGGCCGTCACGAGTGCTCGCGAAGCCGATGAGCGAGTGAAGGCTGCGATCGCTCAAGCGCTGAGCGAGATCGGCAATCCGCTCGCCCGCGCGCGCCGCGAGTCGCGCAAGGCCGCCTGAGCGGAGGGCGTCAGGCTGCGGCGGGCTTGCGTTCGAACAACGCCAGCGCGTAGGCCCGCAGGCCGCCCGGCGATTGAGCGCGCACCAGCGCGAGCGTGATGGCGGGCAACGCGAGCGGGTGCGGGTAGACTAGGAAGCGCTCCTCGAAGCGTGGATCGAACTTGCGCTTCCACTCGAACAGTCCCTTGAAATCGTAGAAGCGCGCGAGGTGTTCGAGCAGTCGTTCGCGCTCGGGATCCGGGGCCGCACGCCGCGGCGATGACTCGGCACCCTCGGCGCCGCTCGCGCAGGCTTCGACCTTGGCGAGCGCCGACAGCGAGAGCGAGAGCATCTGGTCGCCGTGCGAGACCGCAGCCTCCATCGTGCGCACCACCAGCAGTTCCATCACGCCGCTCACCGAATCGGCGCGACGACGCATCAGGTCGAGCGCCCAGCCGCCGCGCGCCGGCACCGGCACCCAGGTCAGGAAGGCCTCGACGCGCCCGAGCGTGGGATTCCAGGCGATCGCGGTCCACACCTCGGCGAGTTCGGCTTCGGAGAAGCGCCCCATGCCGAGACTCTTCTCGGCCCCGGCGTGATGCGCGAGCCACTGCGCCGAGATCGCGCGCAGTTCGGCGTTCCAGCCGGTCGGCGCGTGACGAACGTCGAACGGGCGCTCGCCGGGGCGGAACAGCTGCGTCTCGACGCCGGCCTCGCTCGCTTTGCGAGCCGAACGCCGCACGCTCCCGATCGCACCGCCCGCGAGCGAGAACTCGCGCGTCCACAAGACCGGCTCCTCGCCGATGTGCAGCGCGCGCCACCCGAGTGATCGGTAGAGCGGCAGCCACTCGGGGCGCGCCTGAAACACCGCCAGCGCCCAGCCACCGTCAGCGCAATGAGCCGCGAAGTCGGTGAGCAGCGAGGGCAGCTCGTCGGCGGGCCCGATCGGATCGCCCAGGATCAGCGCGACGTCGGACTCGTGGCGATAGGCGAGGACTGCACGGCGGTTGCGACTGAAGAAGTAGTCGGCCTGCGTATCCATGACCGCGAACCACGCCAGCGGCGATTCCCCGTGGCGATCGAACAACTCGCGCGCCAGTGCCGCGTCGTCGCGATGGCGCTTCCGATGGGTCGCGGGCCCCAGCAAGGCGAGCAGCGTGGCGGCCGTCCACACCAGCGTGAGATCCGGGAGCGAGCCGAGGTACCAGTTGAGTACGCGGTGCGCGTTCGGAGTCAGGGTGTCGGGGAGCAGAGTGACCGGGCCGCCGATGCCGAACATCTGGTGCGCGGCATCGGCGAACGCACGCCCGATCGACGGCTCGACACCGAACACGCGTCCGGCGATCCACGAGCCGACCAGCATGTAGGCGAGCAGCGCGAGTGCGCCCCACACGGCACCCGAGCGCACGATGGCCACCGACGGCGCGCGACTGCGGACGCGAAACGCGTCGGCCTGAAGTGCGAGCGCCACCATGAGCCCGGTCGCGACCACCGCTTCTTCGACGTCGAGTGCCTTGAGCACGTTGACCGGCACCGAGATCGCGCACAGCAGCAGCGCGATCACGAAGGCGCGCCGCTTGCCCTGCCGCAGGCCCCACGCTGTGACGAGCATCAGCGTGCCCGCGAGCAGCGTGAAGGTGCGGCTCGTGTCGAGCACACCGGTGGGCACGAGGCGCGCGATCGCAACCAGGCGATCCGGCGGATGCGAGAGCCACGCCGAAGCGAGGTTCACCACGCCCATGGCCGCGAGCGCGAAGGCCATGAGCAAGCGCGCGGTCAGGTGAGAACTCGACGCACGGAGGTCGTGCCCGCGTTCGATCAACGGGTGTGGGAGCAGCTCGTCACGATTCATCAGGCGTCGACTCTACTCAACGAAGCCCGGGTGCGAACGCCCGTCGAACAGGATTGACGAAGTCTCCATGACGAGTTTGCGAGCCCGTGATGATCGAGCTCGCGGTCTGTCGAAGACTGGCTTTCGAGCGCGCTCGAAGGAGCTGTGCACGAGAGGAAGGGCTTGCCGTGCATTCGGTCGCTTCGTAACGTCCGGCTCGCAGGCCGATCACTCGCCGCGTTCCGGAGCCGCCGCCATGACCGATCCCATCGTGTTGTCCATCGCAGACGGCGTCGCAACCGTGCTGCTCAACCGCCCCGACAAGCTCAACGCGTTCGCCGGCGACATGCGCGAGCGGCTCGTCGAGGCGCTGGATGCGGTGGTCGCCAACGCCGAGGTCCGAGCACTCGTGATCACTGGAGCCGGGCGCGGGTTCTGTGCCGGCGGCGACGTTCAGCACATGGTCGACCTCAAACGCCGCGGCGCGCCGTTCGAGGAGCTGCAGCCGCTCCTCGAGGCCGGTCGCGCGATCGTGACGCGGCTCGCGTCACTGCCGATTCCCACGCTCGCCGCGGTGAATGGCGTGGCGGCGGGAGCCGGCATGAACCTGGCGCTCGCGTGTGACCTGCGCATCGCCGCCGAGCAGGCGAGCTTCGGCGCGACGTTCGTGCGCATCGGGCTGCATCCGGACTGGGGCGGTACCTACTTCCTGACGCGGCTCGTCGGCGAAGCGAAGGCGAAGGAACTGTGCTGGACCGGCGACGTGATCGACGCCGGCGAAGCTCTGCGGATCGGGCTCGTGCAGCGTGTGGTGCCGAACGACCAGGCGCTCGAAGCGACGATTGCACTGGCGCGTCGGCTGGCCGCGGCGCCCGCGACGAGCGTGCGCGAATCGAAGCGCAGCCTTGCGGCCTCGCACCTGCGCTCGTTGAGCGAATGCCTCGACGCTGAAGCGGCCGCGCAAGAGGCATGCTGGAATCACGCAGACGTCGCGGAGGGGCTCACCGCGTTCGTCGAGAAGCGAGCGGCGCGCTTTGGAAGCCGAGGGGGTGAAGCGCCGGCCTCGGTCGGCCGCGCCTCGACCTTCGAGTAGCCGCGCGGCGACTCGCGCACGACCGGGTCAGCGGATCAGCGCGACCCGACCATTCGCTTCCTCGACGAGCCCGGACTCCTGCGTGAGGCGCAGTCGATAGAAGTGGATCCCCGGGCGACCCGCGGTCGGCGCATCGAAGCGGCCGCGGGATTCCGCGCTGACGATGCGCACCGCGCGATGCACCACCCGCCCGGCCAGGTCCACCACGCTCAGCTCCAGGTGGCCGCCGGCATGGGTCGCATAGGCGATCGAAACGAAGCGAGACGGGTTTGCATGCACCGACGCGAGCAGCGTGCCGCGAATCGGCACAGCGCCGACGCCGGTATTGGCTGTACCGGGCTCGAGCTGATCGGCACCGCGATCGGAGTGCGGCGAGACTCCGCCGGGGCGAACGTCCTTCTCGATGTCGTCGAGCACCGCACGATCGGGCCCGTTCGTGGTGACCGTCATGCCGTAGTCACCGGCGTCGTCGTGGAGCGGCCCCCCGGCGAGCAGGCGATAGAAGTCGGGATTCGCATCGAAGGTCATGGCCCAATCGACGGTGTCGAACGAGGGGATCACATCGGCCTTCACGAAATTCAGAAAACTGGACGCGAGCCCCGCGATGTCCTGGCCGGCGCCCGACAGCACGAACGCCGCGCCGGCGAACGCCACGTTGTGGGACGCCACCACGGTCGGCGGAGCGGCGACCTCGGTGCGGTAGGCGAATGGCTCGGGCGCCAGCGAGGCTTGATTAGCGACCACATTGTTACGCAGCAATACCAGCGCGCCGGCGATTCCGGCTTCGATGCGGATGCCGTAGATCTTGTGATCCGCGACCACGTTGTTGTAGAGCCGCAGGGAGTTCGCGGGATCGTTGAAGTTACCGGCGCTGATGCCGTTGTCGAAGGTGCCCGGCGTGTTCGCGAACAGGAGGTTGTTCCGCATCACGATTCCGGTCGGGTAGGTGATGAACACGTTCGACCAGCCCGGAGTTCCGGTCGTCACCCAGTTGGATCCGATCCGGCAGCGCTCGATCAGGATCTCCTCGCAGGTGTTCATCACCACCAGGTGATCGCCGTTCGTGATGTTTCGGAGGATGTCGAGGTCCTGCAGTGTGACGAAGCCCGCTGAAGTCATGTCGACGATCGGGACGGTCGGATTCGCATTGACGACGCTGGCGCGCGGCAGGTTCGCGGCAGGGCGAATCGTGAGTCGGCGCGCCCCGCTGAATGCGGCTCCGATGCTCACGGTGTTGTTGGTCGAGACCGGCGAAGCGCTGATCGTGATCACGTTGTCGAGGTCGGCGCTGATCGCCGCCGCTGCGACCGCGGCCTGCAGCGTCGCGTGGGTGACCGGAACGTCGAACGCTGCGGCCGTAGCGGGCCGCACGCCGAGCACGAGCATCCATACGAGGAGCGTGCCACTCGCACGCAACGCGGTCAGCAGAATCGAGCGAATCACGGCACACCTCCTCGGGGGTCCTCGTGAGCGACGAGTCCGGAGGGTACAGGCCTGTGGCCGAAATACCACCCCCGAACTCGCGCGCCGACGCCCCTAGGCGACCCGCTTCACCCCGCGCACCTGGACCGAGCGAACGTGCTGGTAGAACGCGCGGTCGGGGTCGTTCTCGGCGAGTACTTGCGCACCCGCCACGTAGCCGCTCTCGGCGACGATCTCGACCTGCTCGAAGCCCGCAGCGCGCACCAGCTCGACGTAGTCCTGCTTGAGCGATGCGCCCGCCACGCAGCCGACCAGCGCATCGACCGACTTCTTCACGTGTTCGGGTGCGGGCTCGTTCCACACCAGATCGCTCACCAGCATGCGGCCACCGGGCTTCAAGGCGCGGAACGCCTCGCGGAACACCTGCGCCTTGTCGGGGGAGAGGTTGACGACGCAGTTGGAGACGATCAAGTCCACGTAGGCGTCGGCGACCGGAAGGTGCTCGATCTCGCCGAGTCGAAACTCCACGTTGGTCGCGCCGGCCTTCGCGGCGTTGGCGCGCGCGCGGTCGACCATCGCCGGTGTCATGTCGACGCCGATCACCTGCCCGGTCGGCCCCACCAGTTTGGCAGCGACGAAACAGTCGATGCCGGCCCCCGAGCCCAGGTCGAGCACCGTTTCGCCGGCACGAACTTCTGCGTGGGCGAGCGGACTTCCGCATCCGAGTCCCAGATCGGCGCCTTCGGGCACGGTCGCGATCTGCTCGGCGGTGTAGCCCAGCGACTCGGGCGACGAAACGGCCAGGTCGCTGCCGCAACAATCAGGGCCGCAACACGAGCGGCTGCGACCTTCGGCGATCGCGCCGTACTTGTCTCGCACCAGCGCGTGCACATCGGTGTCGGGGGTCAGTTCGTGAGTCGGATTCGTCATAGCTCCTCCGCGAGTTTCCGGAAACGCTCGATGGCTTCAGGGTTCACGCAATAGCACACCCGCGGCGGATCGATGTCGCCGCGGATGAGCCCGGCCTGCTTCAGTACTTTCAGGTGCTGCGACACCGTGGCCTGCGCGAGCGGCAGCTGGCTCACGATGTCGCCGCACACGCATTCACCGCTCTTCGCAAGCAGCCGGACGATCGCCACCCGCGCCGGGTGTCCGAGTGCCTTGGCAAGCGTCGCCAGCTCGGCATCGCGGGTCGCGATCGCCGAACGCGACGAAGTGCGGGACCGGCCACCAGCCGGTAACGGGGTTTTGGGGGTCATGGTTTCTCCACACGTCCATGGAGCGCCTCCTGATGAGTTCGGGGCGCGGCCCGATCGACTTCATCGTTGATCGTAGAAATACGATGGACTACGTCTCCGATCGATTCAAGGAGTTTTTCCGCGGCGTCGCTCAACCGCGTAGACTTGGCCCCGGCATGACGACCCTGATCCCCCCGCCGCGTTCGGCGCAGCCCTCGATGCAATCGCGCGATCTGCGCGCGCGCTTGATCGCGACCTCGATCGCGCTGGCCGCGTTGCTCGCGCCCGGCTGCGGCAAGGACTCGCCGGTCACGCCACCCGGACCCTCGGGGCCGCGGCCCTATCTGGGCATCAGCGCGAACGCCGATGCGTTCGACCCGCCCGACTCGATCATCAGCGCGATCCTGACCGCGCGCGCGACCGGTGCGGAGCTGATCTACCAGTTCAGTCCGTGGTCCTCGTTCGAGCAGGGGCCCGGTAATTTCGGCACCGACGAACTGGAGCCGTTCTTCGCGGGTGTCCAGAGCGTGGGCTTTCGAATCGTTGTGAACTTTGCACTCATCAACACCACGGTGCGCGAGACGCCGGCCGATCTGAACGGGCTGGCCTGGAACGATCCGGTGCTGCTGGCGCGCTTCGACACCGCACTCGACTCGCTTCTGTCGGTGATGGAGCGCCACGATTGCATGGCGCTGGCGATCGGCAACGAAGTCGACGCCTACTTCGCCACGCACGCATCCGAGTTCCCGGCTTACCTGGAGCTGGTCGGCCGCGGTGTGCGGCGGGCGCACGCGGCAATTCCGGGGCTGGCGGTCGGAGTGACAACGATCTCGCCGGTGCGCAGCACGAACGCCGCGTGGGGAGCGCAGCTCAACGACAGCACCGACGTCGCGATCTACACCTACTACCCGTTCCAGTTCGCGCAGGACTTTCAGGTCATGCCGGCCGCCACGCTCGATGCAGACTTCGACGCCATGTCCGCCAGTTCGCCGTCGCGACCGTGGGCGCTGCAGGAGATCGGCTATCCGTCCGCCACGTCCAATGGCAGCAGTCCCGCTCAACAGGCGGAGTTCATGCGCCGCTTCCAGAGCCGCATGGCTCGCGAGTCGCGCGATCGGTTGCTGTTCGCGAACTGGTTCCTGATGAGCGACTGGTCCTCGGCGACCGTCTGGGATCTGGTCACCTACTACGGCGGCGGCTCGACACCCGGATTCGTGGGGTTCCTCGGATCGCTCGGCCTGCGCGACACTCTCGGCAACGGCAAGCCGGCCTGGAACGAGTGGAAGTCGGGGCCTTGGAACCCGCGACTTCCCCGCGATTGACGCTGTTTCGAGGCCCCTCCTATACTCCGCGCCTTCTCCAACCTCGAGGACCCTCCATGGAAGCGACCAAGACCAAGCTCGTGAACTACACCGTCAAGAACGGTGTCGCGTGGCTCGAACTCAGCGATCCGCCGGCCAACACCTACACCCACGAAATGATGCGCGACATCGATGACGCGATCCTGCAGGCGCGCTTCGACGAAGCCGTGCACGTCATCGTGCTGCGCGGCGCAGGCGAGAAGTTCTTCTGCGCCGGTGCGAACATCAACATGCTCAAGACCGTCAATCCGACCTTCAAGTACTACTTCTGCCTGCATGCCAACGAGACGCTCAACCGCCTCGAGCAGACTCCGAAGCTGGTGATCGCGGCGCTGAACGGCCACACGGTGGGTGGCGGCCTGGAGATCGCGATGGCGGCGGACCTCCGCATCGCCCGCAAGGGCGCCGGCAAGGTCGGGCTGCCCGAGGTCACGCTCGGCGTGCTGCCGGGCACCGGCGGCACGCAGCGATTCGCGCGGCTCGTCAACAAGAGCGTTGCGATCGAGCTCATGGTGACCGGCGAGACCTTCGACTTCGAGAAGGCGCAGGCACTCGGCGTGGTCAACCAGATCTGGGAGACCGCGACGAACGACGAGTTCATCGAGAAGATCCAGAAGTACGCCGAGCAGTTCTGCCCGCCGAACAAGGCGGCCAAGGCGGTCGGACGCATCAAGCGCTCGGTTCAGACCGGCGTCGAGATCCCGTTCGAGGTCTCGCTCGCAGTCGAGCGTGAGCTGCAGCAGCAGCTGTTCCAGAGCGATGACGCGAAGGAAGGTCTCGCGGCCTACGTCGAGAAGCGCAAGCCGAACTTCACCGGCAAGTAGCGAGGCGCGCGAGCGCCGCGCCGGATTCGGTCGGTAGAACAGCGGGCCCCGCGGATCACTCCGCGGGGCTCGATTGTTTATCGAGACCCGGCGGAAGCCACACATGGCTCGGGCGCTGGTACTGAAGCGTGAACCCGGCGTACTGCATGATGCGCGACGACGGACTCGGCTGATTCGGCCGGTCGTCGGTGGTCTCGACGCGGATCCAGCGCGCACCCTGCCCCGCTGCATCGAGCAGCCGGCGCGCGATCAGCACCGACTGGACGCCCTGATTCCGGTATTCCTCGACCGTGACCCCCATGCTGAGCCACGCATCGTCGCCGTTCACGAACAGCGCCGCGGCGCCGACCGGTTCATCGCGGTGCAGCGCCAGATAATGAGTCCAGCGGTCGCGGCCGACCGACTCGGCGATCCACGGTGCGATCGTGAACTCGCCGAGCAACCCGCAGGTGAGCGCCGCGAAGGTCTCGGCCTGCTCGCGGCGCACGCGTGTCACGCGGATCGGGGCGCGCACCGGTTCGATCGGCACATCGAGGGTGCGCGTCCAACACGACCAGCTCGAGCGTGCGGGCAATCCGCGGTTCTTGAGCAGCGTCGCGGTGCCGGGACACAACACCGCCGGGCTCGGTTGGATCGCGAACGGGCCGCCGTAGCGATACAACTCGATCAGGTCGTCGAGGTTGGTGGCACACACCGCCTGCTCGAGGCCGAAACCGAACGCGCGATTGAACAGCACGCTCGGCAGGCGCGAGCACAGCAGCGCCATGCCGCCCGCAAACTGCACATCGACGAGTCCCAGATTTCTGCGAACATCGGATGAAGCTGCCGAGACGAGATCGCGCCATACCGCGACTTCGACGCGCTCCATGCGACGAACGTGGTCGAGATCCATGGTCTGCCGGGGGGGACGGAGCCATTCATGAGTGACGCGCTCGAGACCGTCCTGGATCTCGCTCGATCACGGGGCAGGCTGCTAATTCACCGCACTTTCACGCGAAATGGAAGCACTTCCTTTATATTGTCGGCGATGTTTTCCCCGACGCGACGTTCCGCCCGCCCGTTCAGTCGTCGCCGACTCCCCCTATCCGTGCTGCTGCTTGCCTTTGTCGTGGCATGGTTCGACGCGCGGCCGGCGCGCCCGCAGGATCCGCCGCTCTCGACTGAAACTGGCTCGACGCTGTTTCTTCCGACTCGATTCGACTCTGCGGCCGAAGCGAACGACCGCGAGCGCATCCCGCTGCTGTCGCCGGGGCGCAGTTCGTTCGCGGACACGCTGCGGGCGGATCTGCGGCGACGCGCGCGCGAGCAGTTCGAGCTGGCGCGCTCGCTCGAGTCCCAGGGCACCGACGTGGCCGCGATCGTGGCATACCGAAACGCCCTGCGCTTCGATCCGACGATTCCCGAGGCGAACTTCAGGCTCGGGATGCTGTTCGTGAAACGCGGCGAACTGAATCTGGGGCTGCAGAACTTCGCGGAAGAACTCACGCTCGCTCCCGGTCATCGAGACGCGCAGCGTCAGCTCGGCCTCACGCTGGCGCGCACCGGTGCGAGCGAGGACGGCGTGCGCATGCTGGAGGGCCTGCTCAGTCGCGATCCGAACGATGCGGAGAGCTGGCACGCACTCGGCTTCGCACAGCAGGCCGCGCAACAGCCGGCCGCAGCCGAACGCTCGCTGCGGCGCGCGATCGCGCTCGGCGCGAAAGGCGGCGAGGCGCATCGCGACCTGGGTGCGGTGCTCGCCGCGGTCGGCCGCGATCGGGAGGCGCGAGCCGAATACGCTCGCGCGATCGCGATCAGTCCGCACGATCCGAGCGTGTGGTTCAACCTCGGCAATCTCGAACGGCGCGCCTCGCACTCCGACAGCGCGCTCGCCGCC
>JABFRW010000183.1 GCA_013140805.1 Candidatus Eisenbacteria bacterium | reverse complement strand
TGGCGATGGCGCGTGCCAACTGGCGCTGGAGCTAGTTGGCACGCGCCATCGCCAGTCGGCTCCACTTGCGCTGGCACCACTGGGAACGAGCCATCGCCAGGCAGCCCAACTAGCGCCCGCAACCCCTGATCTGCGGAATTCCCAAGGAATTCAACTGGCGCTAGCGCCAGTTCAACTCGTTCCGGAACGAGTTGGCCGATTTCGACTGGCGAGTGATCGAGTCCCGGCGAGTCGATCGCCTGCAGGCGAGTCGGCACGTCCGACTGCGGGAAACGCTGTGCGATAACTGCTCGAGCTCGGGCTTGGTCCGGTGCTTCGCGACTCGGACGAGCTCATCCACCGTGTCCGGGGTCAGGTGGGGCGTGAGCAAGAGCACTGCCGTGAGGTTCAACCGCCCATCGGCGATCGCCTCGAACAGGACCGGGTAGTCTCGAGCGGTACGGGCCGCGCGGATGCGCCGCAGCGCCGCGAACTCGGACAGATGCAGCTCACCCACGCAGTACGCGAACATCGAAGGGTACGCCGCCGGTCGGTAGAGGCCCCGCGCTTCTACTTCTGCGAGATGGGCGAGCAGCGAAGCCGTGGTGTTTCGATCCTGCGAGACGAGCGAGGCGAGGTCGCGAAGCAGAACGCGATCGGCGAGATGCGACAGCGAGTAGGACGGCATGGCGGGACTCCGCGGCAGAGAATGTCGCGGGGGCGAGCGCTGTTCATATCACGGGCCTTCGCGACGCAGCAGCGAGCCAGCACGGCGCACGGAACCAGGCAGCGCGAGAACTTTGCTCTCCTGGGAAGATTTGCTGCGAGGTCGCGCGAGCTGCGCCGCTCAGCGTGCGAATGCGCGGTCGGGCCTCGTGCGACTCGCGATCGACGGCGAAATCGTGTCAAGCGAAATCGCCGCGCTACCCCACCAACTTCACGTGCACCTCGTCGCGCACGGTGAGACCGAGTCGATGCGAGGCGGAGCCGCCGACTTGCGCGATCTCGAGCCGCCCGCTCGAGCCCAACACTGCCACGAGCGAGCCGAACGGCGCGTCGCCGTAGGTGCGCTGCAGGCCCCGGATCGCGAGTCCGCCGGCCACGATCTCGAACGAGCCCTTCGCGGTATCCGGGTAGGCGTTCTGGATGTCGGCGGGCTTCAGGTTCGTGAGCAGGTTTCCAAACCTGTCGACGAACATGATGCGGCCCACCAATTCACCGGCGCGTCGCTCCGGCTTCGGCTCGGGGAAACGTAACGGGTCGACGATCCTGGGTCCCATCTCCGCCAGCGGCGCACCGCCGGCGAGTGCCGCGGCGATCGGCGCGAAGACATCGCGCCCGTGAAACGTGGCGCTGACCGACGGCCGGAACAGCGACTCATTCGTGATCGAGTGGACTTCGGGGTCGGAGGCGCCAAGAGCGCTCTCGAGCACCCCATTGTCGGGCCCGACGAAGATCTGGTTGTGGGCACGCACCACGAGCCCGCGTCGCGCGGTGCCGACGCCGGGATCGACCACCACCAGATGCACGGTGCCGGGTGGAAAGTCGCGCGCCGCGGCATTGACGACGAACACCGCCCGCTCGATGTCGCCCGGCGGGATCGAGTGCGTGATGTCGACCACGTGCGCCTCGGGGCAGCCCGAGTGCAGCACTCCTCGCACCACGCCGACGAACCAGTCGTCGAGCCCGAAGTCCGACGTGAACGTCACCAGCGGTCGGTTCATCGTGTTTCTCCTTCGCTGCGACGCAGCATGGCGGACAGGATGGTCCACGCCCCGTCGGGCGTGAGGCGCTTGAGGCAGCGCAGATCGTCGCACAGATCGCGATCGCACGGGCTGCACTCGACGCGCGCGTAGTAGGCATGGTGCCCGAGCGACTCGGGATACGGAAAGAACATCGCGGGACGATTGCGCGAGATGAGTCCGAGCGTCGGGGCACCCGCGGCGACTGCGGTGTGAACCGGCCCCGTGTCGCCGCACACGAATGCGGCGCACAGGCTTTGCATCGCCACGAATCGAGCGAGCGGCCAGCCCTCGATCGCGAACGCGCGCCCGTGCGGGAGTGCCTCCACGATCGCGCGCGCCGATTCGCCCTCGCCGGGGCCCGCGCTCACGAGCGCCACGGCATCCGCGTGTGCGTCGAGCGCGCTGCGTCCGAGCGCCACGAAGCTCGCGGGGTCCCAGCGCCGCGTCGGCCAGCGCGCGCCGGGATGGAAGCCGATCAGGCGCGCGGCATCGGGAATGTTCAGCACCCGCAGCGCCGCACGCGCCTGGGCGCGCGCGCCCTCGCTCACATGCAGCCGCGGTGTGCGCCCGCGCGCATCGGTTTCATCCGGCACCGGCCAGCCGAGCTGTGCCACCGAGGCGAGGTGGAAGCCGACCGCCGACAGCGTGCGGGGCCTCACGTGATGCGTGTAGAGCGCCGAGCGCCAGTTCTTGCCCGGGTAACCTACTCGCACCCGAGCCCCCGAGAGCCGCACCCACAGCGCGGTGCGCGGATTGCAGAAGAAATCGAACGCGACCTGAGGGGCGAAGCGTCTCAGTTGAGAGACCAGCGAGAGCGTCGCGCCGAGCGAGGGACTGCGCGGCACCACGATCCGTTCGTCGACACGCGGGTCGCCATCGAGCAGCGCGGCGCTCTCGCGCTCGACCACGTATGCCACGCGCGCCTGGGGACACGCGGCGCGAATCGCGTCGAGCGTCGGGAGCGTCAGGCACACGTCGCCCAGGAAGCGGGGACGCACCATCAAGACGCGGCGGACCGCGCGCGGATCAACCCCTGAGTCGTTGGTCATGGTGGTAGGATTGCGCGCGACTCTAGCCGGGCAGCCCCGAACCGTGCCAACCGAGGAGCACATGGTGAGCGACCCCAACGATTCTCACGCCACGCGCCCAGGTCTGGGCACTCGCGCGGTCCACGGTCCGGATCCCGATCACACCGGGCCCATGAGCACCCCGATCGTTCACTCCTCGACGTTCGGCTTCGAGAGCCTCGACGCGATGAACGACGAGCAGCAGCGCGGTGCGGCCAGTGCTTACTACCAGCGCGTCGGGCACCCGACCGTTCATGTGGTCGAGCGGCGCCTCGCGGATCTGGAGGGCGCCGAGGCGGCGTTGCTGTTTCCGTCCGGCATGGCCGCGATCAGCTCCGCGTTCCTCGCGTACTTGAAGCACGGGGACCACGTGGTGGCGCTCGATCAGTGCTACGGCGGCACTCACGATCTGCTCCAGTGGGGGAGCGAACACTTCGGGTGGCAGTACACGCTCGTCGACGGGCGCGAGCCGGATCGCTTCGAGGCGGCGTTCCGAGCGAACACCCGGCTGTTCCATGTCGAGTCGCCGACCAACCCCATGCTGTGCGTGGTCGATCTCGATCGCGGTGCCAGGCTCGCACACTCGAAAGGTGCGCTGTTCACCTGCGACAACACTTACGCTTCGCCGATCGGCCAGCACCCGCTGGCACACGGCGCGGATCTGGTCATGCACAGCGCCACCAAGTCGATCGGTGGCCACAGCGATCTGCTGGCAGGCTTCGTCGCCGGCGCGCGTCAGGCGGTCGAGCGGGTCTGGAAGGTTCGCAAGGTGTTCGGCCCGATGCCCGACCCGGCACTCGCGTGGCAGATCGAGCGCAGCTTGAAGACGCTGGCGCTGCGGCTCACCGCCATGAACGCGAATGCGGCGCAACTCGCAGCGCAGCTCTCGACACTCGCAGGGATCCGCCAGGTCTATTACCCGGGCCTGGCCGGTCACCCGGGTCACGCGATCGCGGCCCGACAAATGCCGCTCGGGTTCGGCCACGTGGTGTCGATCGACGTCATCGGAGGTGCGGCGGCGGCCGAAGCGGTCGTCAATCACCTGCGGCTCATCCGCCACGCGCCGAGCCTCGGGGGCGTCGATTCGCTCGCCAGTCTGCCCGCGCACACCTCTCACATTCAGCTCGGGGCCGAGGGCCGCGCCCGGGCCGGAATTCCTGAAGGCGTCATCCGTCTGTCGATCGGGGTCGAGGACGCCGTGGATCTGTGGGCCGATCTGGTTCAGGCCCTTGCAAAGGTGCCGGCGGCGGTCCGCTAGGCCACGCCGCTCGAGGGCGGCGCGTGCTACTATCCGCGCCGCTTTCCGGCCCCCCATGACTGCCCAGAAGGAGACCTGCTCGTGAAGCGTCTGTCCGCATGGACCCCGATCGTCGCGCTGGTCGCGCTGTGCGCCGCGCTTCCGCTGGCGCCCGCGCATGGTGCGCCTGCCTCGAATGTTCCGACCACCACGGCCGCGCAAGCGACGCCCGCCAAGACCGGCGCGGCCGACGTCGACAGCCTGTCGCTGCTCGAGATCGCGGTGGCGCGTGATTCGAGCAAGTTCGAGACGCTCTACAAGCTCGGCGTGCTCTACATGGATCGCGATCGTTCGGCCGAAGCGGTGCGCGTGCTGATGCGCGCGAACAAGGTCAAGCCCAAGAACGTGAAGGTGCTGGTCAACATCGGCGCCGCCTACGACGCGCTCGGCCGCGCGGACGGAGCGCAGAACTTCTACAAGCAGGCACTCGCGGTGTCGCCGAACGACTCGATCGCGATGTGCCGGCTCGCGAGCTCCATGTACGCGCAGGGCAAGTATCAGGAGTCGATCGATCAGCTGCGCGAGGTGATCTCGGCGAGTCCCGGCGCCTATTGCGCCTACTTCACACTCGGCGTCGCATTCGCCGACGCCGGGCTCTATCGCGACGCGGTGCGCATGTGGCAGACGGTGATCAAACTGTCGCCGGGCTCGCCCGAAGCCGTGAGTGCTCGCGAGAGCATCGACATCCTCTCGAAATTCATCGGAGAGTAGCGCCGTCCCCTCGGGCCGCGGAGTCCCCCGAGGGGCTCCGCGGCCGTTTCGTTGGTGGCGAACCCGTTTCCCCGAGCGATCCTCGATGACCTATCTCGATCACAACGCTTCGACCCCGGTGCGGCCCGAAGTCACGCAGGCTCTCGCAGCGCTGCTGGCTTCGACCGGCGCCAATCCGTCGAGCCTGCACGGCGACGGTCAGGCGGTGCGTGCGGTGGTCGAGCACGCGCGTCGCGAAGTCGCCGCGCTGGTTCACGCGCGCCCCGAGGACGTCGCGTTCACGAGCGGCGGGACCGAGGCGGATCACCTGGCACTGGTGGGCGGGGCGTGGGCGCTGCGCGAGCGCGGGCGGCGCGTGGCGATTTCGACGGTCGAGCATCACGCCGTGCACGGTGCGGCCGAGTGGCTGGTCGAGCTGGGCTTCACGGTCGAGCACCTGCCGTGCGACCGCTCGGGGATCGTGGATCCCGCGCGCATCGACGCGCTGCCGGCTGACACCACACTGGTCGCGCTGATGCTCGCGAACAACGAGACCGGCGTGATTCAGCCGGTCGCCGACGCCACCGCTCGCGCTCATGCGCGCGGCATGCGAGTGCACTGCGACGCGGTTCAGGCGGTCGGCAAGATCCCGGTCGACCTCTCGGCGCTCGACGTGGACTATCTGGCGCTCTCGGCGCACAAATTCGGCGGCATGAAGGGTGCCGGCGCGCTCATCACGCGCCGCGACGCACCGCTCGCCCCGTTGTTTCGCGGCAGCGCTCAGGAGCGCGGACGCCGCGCCGGCACCGAGAACGTGCCGGGCATTCGAGCGCTCGGCTTCGCCAGCGCGCTCGCCACGCGCGAGCTGGCGGAGCAGTCGACGCGGTGGCGCGAGCTGAGGCGCCGGTTCGAGACCGGCCTGCGCGAGCGGGTGCCGGACGCGGTGGTCCACGGCGAGTCGGCGCCGCGGCTTCCGAACACCGTGAACTTCTCGGTCCCGGGTGCGCGAAGCGACAATCTGCTCATGGCGCTCGACGCGCACGGTGTGGCGGTGTCCGCCGGAGCGGCGTGCGCGTCGGGAGCGGTCGAGCCGTCGCCGGTGCTGACCGCGATGGGCGTTCCGCGCGAGCTCGCGGTGTGCGCGCTGCGCGTTTCGTTCGGCCACCCGACGACCGAAGGCGACATCGACGCGGCACTCGCGGCACTTGCGGAAGTGGTTCCGCGGGTCCGCGCGGTGACCGCAGGGAGTCCGGCGTGAGTGCCGCTGCCGATCGGCACCCGGAGGGCACGACGAGCGCCGGTTCAAAGCCGCGCGTGCTCGCGGCGATGAGCGGCGGCGTCGACTCGGCGGTCGCGGCCGCACTGCTCGCCGAGCAGGGCCACGAGGTGACGGGCGTCACCATGAAGCTGTGGTGCTACGGCTCGGCGCCTCTGAGCCCGCGCGCCTGCTGCACCCTCGACGCGATCGGCGACGCGCGCGCGGTCGCACAGCGCATGGGCTTCTCGCACTTCGTGGTCGAGGCCGAGGAGGTGTTCCGCACCCGCGTGCTGCAGCCGTTCCTCGATGCATACGCGAACGGCCGCACCCCGCACCCGTGTTCGCTGTGCAACCAGCACTTGAAGTTCGGCGACCTGATCGCGCGGCTCGAGCTGGTCGGAGCCGAGTGGCTCGTCACCGGGCACTACGCGCGTATCGAGCGGGCCGCCGACGGATCGTGGGCGCTGCTGCGCGCGGTCGATCCTGACAAGGATCAGAGCTACGCACTCGCGATGGTGCCCTACGCTTCGCTCTCGCGTGCTCGCTTCCCGCTCGGAGCGCTCGCCAAGCACCAGGTGCGAGCGCATGCCGAGCGCCTGGAGTTGCGAGTGTGGGACAAGCCCGAGAGCCAGGACCTGTGCTTCGTGCCGGACGGCGACTACGCGGGCTTCGCGACCTCGAAGCTCGGCGAGACGCGTGGGACCGCGCCTGGCGCATTCGTTTCGGCGAACGGTGAGGCGGTCGGCGAACACCGTGGCATCTTCCACTACACCGTCGGCCAGAGGCGCGGCCTCGGGATCGCCGGCGGCGAGCGGCTCTACGTGCTGCAGATCGATGCGCCATCGAACACCGTCACGGTCGGTCCACGCGCGGCACTCGAGCGCGGTGCGCTCCGCACCGACGCGATGAACTGGATGCTGCCGGCCGCGCCGCCGGACGGCACGCGGGTGGACGCGAAGGTTCGGTCGCGCCACGTGGCCGCCGCGGCGACGATTCACGCCTGCGAAGGCGGTGGTGTGGAAGTGCGCTTCGACACTCCGCAGACTGCGATCGCGCCGGGGCAGACGTGCGTGCTCTACGAAGGCGATCGCGTGCTGGGCGGGGCGGCGATCGCAGCCGCGGTCGCGTGAGCGTGCGGCGCTGCGGCGGCCTGCTGCGATCGTGACGCCCGCAGCCGCCGCGTCGATCGCCACGGTTGCGATCGATCAGTGTCGCGCGTGCGGCGGGCGCGACCTGGTACCGCTCGCGTTTCGCTACGAGCATCGCGGTGCGCGATTCCCGTTGGTCGAGTGCCGCGCGTGCGGCATGCGATTTCTGGCGGTGCAGCCCGCGCCGGAAGCACTCGGTGAGCTGTACGATGCGCGCTACTTCGAAGGTGAGTACCGCTGCGGGCGCGCCGAGCTGCCGGCGACCGACGAGACCGCGTTTCGCGCCGAGGATGACGGACTGCTCGAAGAATTCGCGCGCCTGCGGCCACCCGGCCGCCTGCTCGAAGTGGGCTCCGCGTACGGTTGGCTGCTGAAGCACGCACGAGAGCGCGGGTGGAAGGCGCAGGGTGTGGAGCTGTCGGCCGAGGGCGTGGCGCACGCGCGATCGCTCGGACTCGAGGTCTCGCACGGCGATCTTCACTCGGCGCATTTGCCGGATGCCGCGTTCGATCTCGTCTACATGGGCGACGTACTCGAACACGTGCCGGACTGCCGCGCGACACTCGTCGAGGTCCGCCGCGTGCTGACGCCCGGTGGGCATCTGTACCTGCGCGGGCCGATCACGACGCACTCACTTGCGCGGACGATCGGGCTCGCCATCTATGGGGCATGCGGGCGCGTGCTCGTGGAGCATGGGCCGCCCTATCACCTGTGGGAGTTTCGGCCGCGCCCGCTGGCACGAATGCTCGAGGCGAGCGGCCTCGAAGTCGTCGAGATGCGGCAGAGCAAGATTCCTCCGGGGCGACTGCGCGGTAACAAGTCGGCGCTGCATGTGGCCGCGATGACGGCGCTCGATGCGGTGAATGTGCCGCTCACGAACCTGTTCAACGCGCGCGGCGATCGGGCAGTGGTGGTGGCGACTCGCGCGACTTCCGAGCGAAGTACTCCACGATGAACCGAAACGGATCCCTCTCGGTGGCCGGGATCCGCACGTCGGGAGGGATGCCTTCGCGGTCAAATCAGCCGCGGGGTAGAAACTCGGAGCTGCCGAGCGTCGGATACCCCAGGTAGAGTCCCTGCCGCGTGCACGCGAGCGGCACCATCGCGACGCTCTGGTAGTCGATGGTTCCGCCTGAGTTCTCGCCGAACAGCGTGACCCGATCGTACGGCCATGCCGACATCACGAACGCCTCGGCTGCGCTCTCGGTTCCGTGGTCCATGAGCATCGCGAAGTGCTTCATCTCGGGGTACACGATGGACGGCTTGTACTTTGAGTCGTCTCCGCCGCCCGACACGTCGGTCGCGATGACTTGTCCGGGCTCGCGTTCCATGCGCTCGACCAACTCGTCGACGCGCTTCTGGTGGGCGGACCCCTTCGGCATGTTCTTCGCGAGTTCGCGGAAGTGGCCGATCTGATCGGGTCGAGCGAGCCAGCGTGTTTCACGAGGTACTCGCGAACGCTCGCCTCTTTCCAGTCCGGCTGCTCGGCCGGCCGGCGCAAGCTGATTGACACGAACGCCGTCAGGTTCCTAGCCTGCGCGGGCCCATGCCCGCCACCACTCTGCATGCTCCAGCCGACGCACACGCGTCGTCCGACGCGCCGGCCGTCGAAACCCGCGATTTGCGCCGCATCTTCAAGACCTCGCGCGGCGGGGCCGAAGTGCGCGCGCTCGACGGGGTCTCGATCCGCATCGAGCGCGGCGAGGTGTTCGGTCTGCTGGGCCCGAACGGCGCCGGCAAGACCACGCTCATCAAGATCTTGAGCACGCTGCTGTTCCCGACCACCGGCGAGGCGCGGGTGGCCGGTCACGATGTGGTGGCGCAGTCGCACGAGGTGCGGCGGCGCATCGCCCTGGTGTCGGGCGGCGAGTCGAGCGGCTACGGCATCCTCACGGTGCGCGAGTGCCTGTGGATGTTCGGCCAGTTCTACGGTGTGCCGTCCGCCGAGTCGTGGCGGCGTGCGGATGAGCTGATCAAGATCGTTCAGCTCGAGGATCAGTCGAGCTCCCGCATCAACCGGCTCTCGACCGGCCAGCGCCAGCGCATGAACTTCGCGCGCGGCTTCATGAGCGACCCCGAAATCCTGTTCCTCGACGAGCCGACACTCGGAATGGACGTGAACGCGGCGCGCATCCTGCGCGAATACGTCGCGACCTGGGTGCGCGAACGGCCGGGTCGCACGGTGCTGCTGACCACGCACTACATGGCCGAGGCCGAGCAGTTGTGCGATCGCATCGCGATCGTGGATCGCGGCAAGGTGCTGGCGTGCGACAGCACCCCGGCGCTGAGGCGTCAGGTGCAGGGCGGGCAGCACGTCGAGCTGGAGCTGCGCGCCGCCGGCGCGATCGCCTCCGACGTCATGCCGATCCCCGATCTCAACGCAGTGTGGGGAGCGCCGCACCCCGACCGCGGCACCCGCTCGCTCAAGTTCCGCCTGCCGCCCGAGCGCTCGCTCGGCGAGGTGTTGCGGGTGCTCGAAGCGCAGGGTCTCGGTGTCGAGGGCGTGGCCACGCGCGAGACCTCGCTCGAGGACGTGTTCATCGCGATCGTCGGCCGCGGCCTCGAGGACACCGGAGAGAGCACGTGAAGGCACCGTCCGACTCGCATGCCGCGGGTGCCGATCCATTCGCGCGTCCGCACGTTCACCCGGCGGTCGCGTTCTACCGCGCGGCACGCGCGCGACTTTACGTGCGCATGGTCGGCTCGTTCCGCGAGCCGACCTGGATCATTGGCGACTCGCTGTTCCCGGCGTTCGGCATGGCCGCGTTCGTGCTGCTCTATCGAGCGCTCGGCGCGCCGGCCGCCTACGAAACGCTGGCGGTGCTGGGCGGAATTCTCTCAGCCTACTGGCTGAACGTGCTCTGGGGCATGGGCACGCAGCTCTACTGGGAGAAGCAGCAGGGCCAGCTGCAGCTCTACTTCGTGGCGCCGGTGTCGCGCATGGCGATCCTGACCGGAATGGCGGTCGGTGGGGTGCTCACCACCACGATCCGCACCGTGGTCGGACTCATCGTGGGCTTCGGCATTCTGGGCGCTCGCGTGCCGGCATTCGACCCGTGGATGCTCGCCTTCGTGTTCGTGCTCAGCATGGTCGCCCTCTATGCGCTGGGCATGACGCTGTCGTCGCTGTTCCTGCTGTTCGGACGCGAGGCGTGGCATCTGGCCAATGCGCTCGCCGAGCCGGTCTACTTCATGAGCGGGCTCTACTTTCCGCTGCGCACTCTCGGCGGCTTCGGGCTGGTGGCCGCCTGCGTGGTACCGCTCGGATTCGGCGTGGATGCGCTGCGTCAGGTGCTGCTGGGCGAGGCGGCGCGCGGTCTGCTGCCGCTCGACACCGAGATCGTGATCCTCGCGGTGCTGTCGGTGGGGTTCCTGATCCTCGCCCGATTCTCGCTCGCGCAGCTCGAGCGCATCTCCAAAAACGAAGGCCGCCTCACCCAGAGGTGGCAGTGAGCGCGCGGGTCGGCAAGCTGCGCAGTGCCGCGTGGCTCGGATGGCAGATCGAGTCCAACTGGGCCGATCCTTTCCTGTTCGTTGTCTACACCGTCGCGCGCCCGGTCGCGACCGCGTTGATCCTGGCCGGCATGTACTGGGCCGTGTCGGGGCAGGCGGCGCGCGCGCAGATGTTCGCCGGCTTCTTCGTGGCGAACGCGTTCCACAACTACGTCACGCAGGTCATGATCGGCATGGGCTGGGTGATCGTCGAAGAGCGCGAAGACTACGAGACACTGAAGTACGTCTACACTTCGCCGATCGGCATGATCAACTACCTCGCGGGCCGCGGGCTGGTGAAGCTGTCGCTCGGCACCGTGAGCTTGCTCGTGACTCTGCTGGTCGGCTGGTTCTGCGTCGGTGTGAGGTGGGAGTGGGGAGCGGTCGCGTGGATCCCTTTCACGCTCACTTTCGCGATCGGACTGGTCGCGTGTCTGTCGGCGGGTTTCCTGGTCGCGGGGGTGGGGCTGCTGCTGCCTCGCATCGCGGTCACGCTCAATGAAGGTGTCGCGATTGCGCTGTACCTGGCGTGCGGCGTGATCTTCCCGATCGACCTGTTGCCGCGCGGGATCCAGGAACTCACGCTCGTGATCCCGTTCACGCTCTGGTACGAGGCGCTGCGGCGCTTCCTGCTCGGCCACGGCTCGAGCGCTCGGCTCGCCGACGTCAGCGACCTCGCGATGCTTGGTTGGCTCGCGCTCTCGACTGCAGTGTTCTCGGTGGTGGCGCTGGTCGGCTACCGGGCACTCGAGACCAGGGCACGCAAGCTCGGACGGCTCGATCAGACCACGATGTTCTGAACGCAAGACGGCCGCCCCTTGCGAGGCGGCCGTGCGCGTTTGCTGCGAGCGAATCGAGCGGGACGCTACTTGACCGCGTAGTCGACTCCACCGGCCGAGGTCGAGTCCGCCCACACGTCGACGTGGTACTTGCCCTTGGGCCACGGCTTCGGCATGGCGACGTGGAACACGGTGACGGCGGGTCCCGTCGGCGCGATGGTCTGCGAGGACTCGTTGACGACGCTGCCGTCTTCGAATGTCCACTTGGCCGTGAGCGTCACGCCGCTCGACGAACCGTCGCTCGCGACCGAGGCATAGATGGTGTCGCGGGCACCGAACTCGACCACCGCGGAATCCACCGACATGTCGGGCCGGATCGCTTTGCCGAGGCTGACGCTCGTCACCGAGAACGGAGCCGGTGGCGGCGCTTCGGTCGTCGTCTCTTCAGCCGGCTGCGGCTTCTTCGCGCAACCCGTGAGTGCGGCAACGAGCAGCGTGGCAGCGAGCAGGCTCCACATCCGTGACTTCATCGAATCCTCCGTGGTTCGCGTGAGGCCTCGCCCGCGCGAGGGAGCGGGGTTCGGTCATCGAGGCGCGCAGTATAGCGAGATCCGCAGCGAGGTGAAGGGGCGTCGAGCGCCGCGGTCGAACGGCATTCTGCCGTGGAATGAAGCATCGTCGCTGCTGGCCTTGCGGGAATTTGGGCCCCGATGGTAGCTTCCCCGCCCTGCAAGCCTCGGCGGTGGTCCACTCGAGAGGCCAGCCTTCGGAGGGATGGCCGAGTGGTTTAAGGCGGCGGTCTTGAAAACCGTTGAGCCGTAAGGCTCCGTGGGTTCGAATCCTACTCCCTCCGCCAGACGTGAAAGTGCGGAGAGGTGGCCGAGTGGCTGAAGGCAGCCGCCTGCTAAGCGGTTGACCGGGTTAAACCGGTCCGGAGGTTCGAATCCTCTCCTCTCCGCCATCTTTGTAAGAAGTCGCAGTGGTGCGCGCCCTTAGCTCAATTGGATAGAGCATCTGACTACGGATCAGAAGGTTGGGGGTTCAAATCCTCCAGGGCGCGCCACTCCGTCACCGAACGCAGGCGAGACCCGCGCGATGCATCCGAACCCGACTCGCAACCCGGCACGAATCGGACTGCTGATCGCAGCGTTGTGCGTGTGCGCCGCCGCCGCCGCGGTGGCCCAGAAGGGTAAGAAGGTCGACCTGATCTGGACCGCGCCCGGCATCGAGCAGCTGGGCGTCCGCACCATCGCTCTGATGCCGGCGCTCTCGTTCGACAACAACCTGCAGAGCGAGCACCTGGTCGAGAATGCGGCGGCCCAGTCGCTGCGCCCGCTCGGCTACCGGTGGCGCAGCCCGACTTCGGCGCTGGCGCTGCTCAAGGGCTCCGCGACCGCCGATTCGCTGTGGCGCGCTCAGCGCGCCGTGATCCTCAAGAACCTGCACGTCGATTCGCTTGCGGCCGGGCGGCTGTGCGCCGCGATGCGCGTGAACGCGCTGCTCACCTACCGCATCGATCTCTTCGAGCGTCACGAGCTCGAGTGGAACCAGACCGGCAAGCCCTCGACCTCCGTGCAGATCAAGGCGGCGCTGGTCGACTCGAGCGGGCGACTGCTGTGGACCGCGTCGGGCAGCGAGACGCTTGAAGGCACCTACAAAGACGCCGGGCAGGGAGTGGTGAGCGTCAAGGGCTCGGGGTTGAGCAATCAGCCGATGACCGGCAACAGCGGAGCGCCGACCTTCGACGAGGTGCTCGCCAAGCTGTTCGAGCGTTGGGCC
>JABFRW010000182.1 GCA_013140805.1 Candidatus Eisenbacteria bacterium | reverse complement strand
CGTCGGCCTGTTCGGCATTCTGCCGCTCATGCCCGGACTCGACGGCGAAGTCTGGCAGCGCGGTGCGCTGGGAGCGGGCGTGCTGCTGGCGATCGGGACCGGGCTGGGTGGAGAACTCGGCGCCCGCCTGGTCCCGCTCGAACGCCGCGGACTCGCCTGGGCGCGGCTCGGGCCACAGCCGTCCGGGGCCTGGGTGACCGCCAAATGGCTGACGAGCCTGATCGTCGGAACGCCGCTCGTGGTGCTCATCTGGGCCCTCACCGTCTTCGGCTTGCGTCTCCCCCCGGAGTCGGCGGCCGTCGCACTGGCGACCGGCCTCCTCGCGCTCGCCGGAGGTGCGGCGAGCGGGATCTGGATCGGAGCCGCGTTCGGAGACCCCGAGTGGACCAATCCCCGTGCGATGTTGCGACTTGCGGGCCGCGTCCTGAGCCTGATCGCGTTCGTGATTCAGGCCGCGATGCTCGGGCTCCTGATTCTGGTGCCGGCCAGCAATGGGGCTGGAACGGTCGCCTGGCTCTGGATTGCGGTAGGTGGGGCGCTCGTTCTGGGCTGGACCTGGCTTGCCGCCCGGGGATCGAGTGAGGCACTCGATCGCTCACCGATCGCCGAGTAAAGTGTGCACAAACCATTATGCTGGAGGATTTTGGCGCTTGACCCCGCCGTGACGCGCCCTTACCTTTGGTTCTCGGTGGTGCAGATCGCACGAGTCTGTCGCACCGGCTACGGGGTGGATCCCCAGCTCGTAGCCCGTGTGAGCCCGTTTTTCCATGCGGGGCACCATCTGGTTTTGTGCGCCGGGCAATCGTGGATGCGAGACATGCACGGCCGCGCGCGGTTTGAAGGGAGCAAGTCGGCCGGCATCGACCCTCGTGCTCCTCTCCGGTTTGCAGGTGCCTGTGTTTCGACTCCACGAGGAGGTGACCGATGAAGCGTAGGGTACTTCTACTTCTCTTGACTGCGCTCCTCGCATTCGCAGCTCCGGTCCGCGCAGATGTGTTCCTGCTCGGGTTCACCGGCTTCGATTACGAGGATCCCGACAACGACGCCGTCGAACCCGATTTGGATGGCACGACGTTTCTGAATGTCGGCGAAGGCTACAAGGTGGTCGGGTTCGTTTCGAGCTTTGGCCCGTTGCTGACGCCGTATGTCGACGACTCGGAATTCGAATACACGGTTCACTCGTACGATCTCACCGTCTCGGCGCACACGTGGGACGCAGGTTTCCAGTTCCTCGACGTGCAGTTCCAGAATGGCGGCCGCGGTCGGTACTTCCAGGACGGCAGGCCGGGCTGTTCGTTCTGCACGCCCGGAACCCCGGCGGTGTTCGGAGTGAATCCGCCGAACGCGACTTCACCTTCGACCTTCGTCGACGGCACGCTGCTGCTCGGCGGCTCCATCAACAGCCTCGCGTTGTTCTACGACTTCGCGGCCAGTCAGGGCGGCTTCAGCGGCCAGATGAGCCTCGACGAAGGCAGCGCACTCGGTTACGTCCCGCCGGCGCAGCGCTCGGGCTGGACGCTGGCCGCTCTGGCCGGTCGTCCGAACGGCACCGTTCCGGCTGGCTATGACGATCAGCTTTCGGGCTCGTGCTACATCCCCGATCCGACCCCGGCGCGTCAGCGCACGTGGGGCGCGATCAAGGCTCTGTACCGCTAGTTCCGCTAGTCCGTACCGACTTCTCCGACCACGGCTCACGCCGTGTCAGCAACATGGGAGGTACAAGCATGAAGAGGAAGATCGGAGCGGCGCTGCTGGCGGGCCTACTGGGTGTGGCCAGCTTCGCCTCGATTGCGGGCGCTCAGTGTGTTCCCGGTCAGCTGCTCGATTGGGACGAGGGCTTCGCATACGAAACTGCATACAACCCGCTGACGTTCATTTCGTCACTGGGCAGCAACGCAACGGTGGTGGGCAAGCTCGTGGGCCTGTGCGGACCGCTCTCCGGTTTCGACGCGAGCGATCCGACCAAGGAATACACGTTCGTGTTCACCGCGCTGTCCTCGAACGGCACGGTCGGCCCGCAGGCAGTCGGCAGTTCGACGCGCTGGACGACCACGTACGCGGGCGGCACCTTTGCCGTTTATGAAGACACGACGCCCGACGCTCCGACGGCCGCGACGCTTCCGGCGAGTCCGCCGAACGTGGACGTGCCTTCGAAGTACTCGGATGGAACGGTGATCCTCTCGGGAACGCTGAGCAACTTCCGCACGCAGATCGTGCTGAACGGCGGCCAGTACATCTCGAGCATGCTCGGCAACTTCGTCATCACGGGCGGCTCGGCTTCGGGCGGCGCTCTGTCGGGTACGGGTTCGGGTCTGCTGCAGGGCACGTGGTGCCCGAACGGCGCCGGAGCCACCGGGCTGTGCGCGCTACCGACCGGCTTCTCGGCGGTCTCGAACGGCAAGTTCGACGTCCCGCCGACGTCGGTGCTCGAGTCCACCTGGGGTGCGATCAAGGCCATCTATCGCTAATCCGTTACTCTCGCGAATGCGCCCGGCGGTCGTTCACGATCGCCGGGCGTTCGCGTTTCAGATCCGGCCCGATTCGCCGCGCACCCCATGAACGCCATCGCACCCAACCCGCCCGCGACCGTGATCGCGGTGTTGACCGATCTGCTGTTCGCGACCCGTGTGAGCGAAACTGCCCGATCGCTCGGGCTCGCGCTGACGTGCGTGAGCCCCGAACGGCTGATCGCGACGGCTGAGCACCTCACGGTCACACGCGTGGTGGTCGACCTGACCGCGCAGGGCGATCCCGCAGCCGCGATCGAAGCGCTGCGGCGCACCACGCATGGCGCGAGCATCCCGGTCATCGCGTTTCACCCGCACGTGAACGTCGCACTCGGTGATCGCGCGCGCGCGGTCGGAGCGACGCGCGTGCTGCCACGCTCTGCGTTCACTGCAAAGCTCGCAGCGATCCTCGGCGGACAGTTCGATACGCCTCCGAAACGCGATCTGCCGGGCACGGTTCCGCTCCCCGAATCCGGCTGATAGGATCGCGGCCGTTCCTGATTTCCACCCCACGGAGGCATTCCATGTCCCAGCCCACGCGGCCCTCGGGCTCCGACGCACCGCACGCGGCCAGCGGCGGAACGGCGTCCGGCACCGATCGAGTCGAGATCTCCTGTCCCGGTTGCGGTCGTCACGATTGGGTGACGTGGCCCCACGGACAGCCGGGTTACGAATGGAAGTGTTTCAACTGCAGTAAGCAGTTCACGCTCGCGCGAAAGGTCGGTCACTGACATGAGACGCTTCGCGTGGCTCGCCATCGTCGCTTCGTTCGCTTGCGCGGCCCTGCCGTTCGGCGGCACAACCGTTCATGCGGCCTCCGATCCCTCCGCGATCGCGATTGCGAACCGCGTGATGGCAGCGCTCGGAGGAGCCGATGCGTGGAACTCGCTGCCCGCTCTCGAGTGGACCTGGCAGTACGTCTCCAACGACTCGGTCAAGAGCGAGCGACGTCATCTGTGGGACAAACGCAGCGGCTGGCAGCGCGTCGAGGGCGTCGGCCGCGACGGGCGTCCCTACGTGTTCACCGCGCAGATCGACGGCCCTGCCGAACACGCATGGATCGGCGGCGTGGCGATCCAGGGCGACTCGCTCGAGAAGCTCGGCCAGCGCTCGCGCGCGCTATGGCGGAACGACAGCTACTGGTTCCTGATGCCCTACAAGCTGCTGGATCCCGGTTGTCGGCTCGCAAATGCGGGTGACACCACGGTCGCGAAGACTCGCTACCATCGCCTCGCGCTGTCATTCGAGAGAGTCGGCGACACTCCGGGTGATCGCTACTGGGTATGGGTCAATGCCGCGAACGCTCGAGTTGAACGCTGGGATTTCCTGTTGCAGGGCGACACCCGGATGGGCAGCTGGTCCTGGGAAGACTGGCAGCTGCAAGGCGGACTGATGTTCGCAGGCGTGCGACGCTCCGAGAGGAATCAGATCCGCACCGTCGAGGTGCATCCGGTCTCCAGGGTGTCTCCGACCGCGTTCACCGCGCCCTGATCGCGACTCCGGCACCGCGCATGAGTACGCAATTCAGGATCAGCGAGCTGTTCCACTCGCTTCAGGGCGAGGGGCCTCTCGCCGGTACTCCCGCGCACTTCCTGCGACTGCAGGGCTGCACGGTCGGCTGCCAGTGGTGCGACACGCGCTACTCGTGGTCGCCCGAAGGAGGCGAACCACAGCCGATCGAGGCGCTGTTCGAGCGTGCCCTCGCGCTGGGGCCCGCCGACCTGCTGGTGGTGACGGGCGGGGAGCCGCTCGAGCACGCGGGCCTTTCCGAGTTGCTCAACGGAGCACTCGAGCGCTGGACGACCGTCGAAGTCGAGACCAGCGGCATCGCTCCGCCACCGCGCTCGCATGCACGCCTGCGCTGGAACGTGTCTTCCAAGCTTCCGTCCGCCACGGCGCGCTGGGAAGACACCTGGCGTCACTCCGCGGCATGGCTCGCGGAATCCAATGCTACTTTCAAACTCGTGGTCGGCGGCGGCGACGACATCGCGGACGCCCTGCGCATGATCGAAGCGCACCACCTTCCGGCCCACCGCGTCATGCTGATGCCGCAAGGCATGCGTGACGCCGAACTGCGCGAGCGCGCCGTCGAGCTCGCCGAGATCTGCAAGCGCCACGGTTTTCGCCTGAGTGCACGGCTGCACGTGTGGCTGTGGGGAGCGAAGCGCGGCGTATGAAGCCCGACGCATCTCGGGCCCCGGCGGCCTCCACCCGCACCGCGCGCCTCGCCGTCGTGCTGCTCTCGGGCGGGCTCGATTCGAGTACCTGCCTCGCGTGGGCGCGCCGTGAAGGGTTCGAGTGCCACACGCTCGCCGTCGACTACGGCCAGCGACACCGCGTCGAGCTGGCCGCCGCACGGCACCTCGCGAGCGTGCTCGGTGCCGCATCGCATCGCGAAGTGAGCGTGGACCTGCGAGCGATCGGCGGCTCGGCGCTGACCGCCGAGCTCGAGGTGCCGCGCGATCGCGACCTCGCGGCGATCGAGCGCGACATTCCGATCACCTACGTGCCGGCACGCAACAGCATGTTCCTGTCATTGGCGCTCGGTCTCGCGGAAACCCTCCGTGCCGCCGACCTGGTTGCCGGCATGAACGCGCTCGACTATTCCGGCTATCCCGACTGTCGCCCCGAGTTCGTGCAGGCGTTCGAAGCGCTGGCGCGGGTGGCGACTCGCGCAGGGGTCGAGGGCACCCGCTTTCGCGTGCACACGCCCCTCATGACGCTCGACAAGGCGGCGATCATCCGGCTCGGGACCTCGCTCGGCGTGGATTACGCCGCAACGCATTCGTGCTACGACCCGGCCGCCGACGGCGCTGCATGCGGCCGCTGCGACGCCTGCGTGCTGCGGCAGAAGGGCTTTCGAGACGCCGCGATCGCGGACCCGACCCGCTACACGACCCGGGCCCGAACGTGAGATCGTTGCCGCCCGCTGATTCGAGCGACCGACTCCGAGGAGCACCGTGCACGTCGAACTGACCCGCGAGTATCGTTTCGAGGCTGCCCATCGCCTGCCGATGGTACCGCCCGATCACAAGTGCTTCCGCATGCACGGACACTCGTTCGTGATCGAGGTCACGCTCGCCGGCCCAGTCGACCCGGCACTCGGCTGGCTGGTCGATTTCGGAGAGATCACGCGCATCGTCGAACCGCTCCTCAAGCGCGAACTCGACCACCGCACCCTGAACGACGTCGAGGGCCTCGAGAATCCGACCTCCGAGAATCTGTGTGGCTGGCTTTGGCAGCGCCTGAACCCGTTGCTCCCCTACCTCTCCGTCATCACGGTGCGAGAGACCTGCACCGCGCGCTGCACCTATCGCGGCGCGCTCGACCGCGATTGACGAAAGCATGGCATCCAGACCCTATGCACCGCGCTTAGCTCGAGTGAATCCAACGCTGCGACCGTAGCGCCTCGATGCTTCCGCCCTCTTTCTGCCTCCCCAGCCGCATCGATTCGATCGACAATTCTGAAAGGATCTGCGAATCATGAGTGAACGAGTGTTCGTGACCGGAGTCACCGGCTATCTCGGCGCGGCCATTTCGCGGCGGCTCAAGGCTGCCGGCTACGAAGTCTGGGGACTGACCCGCAGCGAAGAACGCGCGGCGCAGCTCGAGGCCGCGGGCTTCCACGCCGTGGTCGGCGACGTGTCCGAGCCCGCCACCTTTCGAGGCGCGCTCAATAACTCGGATGCCGTCGTGCATGCCGCCGCCGAGCATGGACCTCACGCCGCGAAACGCGACCAGCAGGCACTCCATGTGATTCGGGCCGCGGTTGAAGACGGCCGCGTACGCCGGGTGCTCTACACCAGCGGCATCTGGGTCCACGGTGATACCGGCGGCCGCGTGGTCGACGAGACCGCACGACCGGAACCCCTCGAGCTCGTGGCCTGGCGTCCGGCCCATGAAGAGGTAGTGCTCGACCTGGCGACGCTCGAAGCCGCGGCGATCGTGCTGCGGCCCGGCATGGTCTACGGCGGTTCGCGCGGAGTCTTCGGCGGCTGGTTCCGCGAAGCACGCCAGCACGGCACCGTGCACTACCCGGGCGGCGCTCAGCACTGGAGCGCCGTGCACCTCGACGATGTCGCGGATGCCTACCGACTGGCACTCGCGCACGCCGAACCCGGAACCCGGTATCTGCTGACCGACGACTCGCGCCACACCGTGAAGGATCTCGCCGAAGCCGCGGCCGCGGCCGCGGGAGCCCGGGCGGTCGCAGAGCCCGCCGACCAGGTGCTCCAGCGGCTCGGAGCGTTCGGCGCCGCGCTGCTCACCGATTCGCTCGTGAGTTCCGCGCGGGCGCGACGCGAGCTGGGCTGGGCGCCACGCCACGCCTCGTTCGTGCGCAGTGCGACGACACTGTGGGACGAGTGGCTCTCAGGGGAACGCGCTCCAGTCGGCTGATCGACCGCTTCATGCATTGTGGCGCTGCCCCGCGTCGTGACGCTGCACCGCGTCGTGACGTCGCCCCGCGGCGCGGCTAGAGTCGCGGCGCCATGAAAGCCCTTCTCGCCTCGCGCTGGCTCCGGTTGGCGCTCGCGCTGGTGACGCTGGTCGCGATCGCCGCCGCGCTGTTGCCGTTCGTATTGCGGCCGCTGGTGGCGGCTCGCATCCGCGCTCGTGCCGCAGCGGCCGGGTACGACGCGAGCTGGTCGCGGCTCGAGCTGAGCTGGCCACCGCGCTTGAGCCTCTCGAATCTGACGCTGCTGCGCCGCGACACTCGCGACACCACGCTGACTGCGCGCTCGATCCGGCTCGCACTCGCGCCCGGCTCGCTGCTTCAGTTCGCACCCCGGCTCGACCACGTCACCGCGAGCGATGCTCGAGTGCGATTGCCGAAACGCAGCCACGCCGAGGGCGGCGATGACGCCGAGCTGGAATTCGACGTCAGCCCCGGACCCGATCGGCGCGCCTTGCCGCCGGAGGCCGCGGCTCGGGGGCGACGCCTGCGAAACTCCGCTGCAGCGCTGGCGCGCGCCCTGACTCAACCGTTCGACCGGCTGCCCGCCTTTTCGTTCACCAATGTCGAAATCCGCCCCGCCTCCGGCGACGAGGCACTGATCGAGGGCGTGCGCATCGGCCTGCTCGAGCGCACGCGCGAAGCGAAGGGTGATCGTCTGCTGGTTGCGGGCAGTGTGCTCGGTCGGATCGAGCGACCGTTCGAACTCACCCTCACGCACACGGGCGACGGCCACTACCGCGGCACCGGGCGTATCGCGCTTCCGGACGAACGCGAATCCGACGCCAGCCTGCTGGTGTCGGTCGACGGAACGCTGACCCACGACCCGCGCACTGCCGTGCTGACTCTCGCGGATTCGAGTCGCGTGCGGGTGGGCGAGATTCCGCTGCGACTCGGAGTGCGGCTCGACCCGCGCGGGCCGCGCATCAGGCTGTCGCTGCACGCCGAACGGCTCACGCAGGCGCTGGTCGAGCGCAGCCTGCCGCGCGCGGCGCTCGGACCGCTTCAAGACCTGGGGACCGTGGGCTCGTGGGACTACCTGCTCGAGTTCGCGCTCGACGCGGCGCAACCCGAGAGCGTGCGATTCGAGGCCGACGTGGTGCCCCATGGTCTGGCACTCGACCCCGAGCGCACGTTCGTTCACGTGCTGGGACTCGATGAACCGTTCGTCGCGCGCATTCGCCTGCCGCACGATCGCAGCACCACGCGACTGCTGGTGCCGGGGGCGGGTTCGTTCGTACCTCTGACCGAGCTCTCGCCGGATCTCGTGCACGCGGTGGTGACCAACGAAGACGGCGCTTTCTTTCGCCATCGCGGCTTCAATCCACGGGCGGTGCGCGAGTCGATCGCCGAGAACCTGCGCGCCGGCTCCTTCCGTCGCGGGGCCGGCACCATCACCATGCAGATCGCGCGCAATCTCTTCACCGGACACGACCGCACGCTGGGCCGCAAGTTCCAGGAGGTGGTGTTCGCCTGGGTGCTCGAGAACCTGAGCGGTGTGTCCAAGGAACGGCTGCTCGAGATCTACCTGAACATCATCGAGTGGGGGCCGGACATTCACGGCGCCGAAGAGGCTTCCCACTACTACTTCGGCAAGTCCTCGCGCGACCTGTCGCTCGACGAGGCCCTGTTCCTGGCAGTGGTGATTCCCTCGCCGAGCAAGTGGCGCAACCGGTTCGATGCCGAGGGGCGGCTTCGCAAGGGCCCGCGCAGCCAGATGGCGTTCATCGCCCGCAAGATGAGCACGCTCGGCTGGCTCGACCCCGCACGAATCCCGCACCCGGACTCGCTGCGCGTGACGCTCACCGGCCCCGCGGCGGACTCAGGCTCGGTCGCCGTCCGCCCGGCTCGGGTGCTGCCCGGGCCGTTCGGCTTCGGGCGCTGAATCGAATCCCGGGACGCACAGGAGGCTTGACGTGCGCCTCTGAATGTATTTCTATTCACGGTCCTGCATGAGTATTCACCCGGTCCCGGAGGCGCCGTGTCCCGAAATCGCCGCATCACGCTGCTCACCCAGCTGCTGTCCGACCGTCGTTTCTCGAGTCAGGACGAGCTGGGTCGTGCGCTGACGCGCGCCGGCATCGAGGTGACGCAGGCGACGCTGTCCCGAGACTTGAAGAGCCTGCGCGCGATCCGCCGCCCGGATGCCGAGGGTCGCCCGATCTACGAGCTGCCGGGTCCCGCGATCGAACAACTCGATCGCGATCGCCAGCGCCTCGATCTTCGCAACTTCATCAACGATTCGCGGGTCGCGCAGAACCTGTTGGTCGTACGCACCCCACCCGGGCACGCGAACGCGGTCGGGCGTGCGATCGACCTGCACGGCTGGGACGACGTCATCGGCACCGTCGCAGGCGATGACACGGTGCTCGTGATCGCCGCGGACTCCGCAGGCGCGCGCCGCCTCAAGAAGCAGCTCGAAAAGGTCGCCTCGGACTCCGGGAGCGGCAAGTGAGCGCCACCGTTCCGATCAGCCACGAAACCGTCGCCGCCCCGCTCAGGCCACGCCCCCCCGCGCATGCGCGGGTTGCGGTGCTCGGAGCGAGCGGCTATGCCGGCCAGGAGTTCGCGCGCCTCGCGGCGACGCACGAGGGCATCACGCTGGTCGCCCTCGCTTCGCGCGAGCACGCCGGCCGCCCGGCGGCGGAAATGCTGCCGGGGCTCGACCCGCGCAATGGCCACTGGCCTCAGGTCTGCGCACCCGACTCGCTCGCGGAACTGGCTCGCGAGGGCGCCTTCGACACACTGGTCGTTGCGTTGCCGCACGGCGCCTGGCGCCAGCTCGCCGATGCCGAACCCGACCTCGCATCGCTGCCTCTGCGGGTGCTCGACCTGTCCTCCGATCACCGCGACGGAACCCACGGCTACCGTTACGGACTCCCGGAGATGGCGCGCGACGCGATCGCACCCGCCACACGGGTCGCCAACCCCGGTTGCTATCCGACCGCGGCGACGCTCGCGCTGCTGCCGATCGCCGAGCGCCGGCTGTTCGCGGGACCGATCAGCATCACGGCGCTCTCGGGCGTGAGCGGCGCGGGCCGTTCGCCGAACCTTCGCACTTCGTTCGTCGAGCTCGAGGGCGGTGCCGCGATCTACCGGGCGGGAACCGCGCATCCGCATGTGGCCGAAATGGAGCGCAACCTGCACACCATCGCGACCACTGCGCATGAAAGTGGTCTTGCCGCCAGCCGGACTGCCGGCGCGCGTGGCGCACCGCCGGGCCGCCCGACCGCGGCCACGCGGCTGCCACGCATTCCGATCGGCTTCGTACCGCAGCTCGCCCCGATGGCGCGTGGCATCCTGCTCTCGGCCACCGCGCCGCTCGCGACGCTCGTCACCCCGGACGACGTTCACGCACTCTACGTCCGGCGCTTCGCGAACGAGACGTTCGTGCGGGTGCTCGACCCGGGTCAGTGGCCGGAGACCCGGCTGGTGCGCGGCTCCAACCGCTGCGATCTCGCCGTCAGCACGCTGCACGACGGGCGCACGCTGCTGGTGACCGCAGCGATCGACAATCTGGTCAAAGGCGCGGCCGGGCAGGCACTGCAGAATCTCAACCTGATGCTCGGGTGGCCCGAAGACTGGGCCTTACCGGTTCACGGCACGCCGTGGTGACGCGGAACCACTTCGAGGCGCCGGGATTCGCGCGCAACACCGCACACAGCGCGGCGCCGCTGGTGCTCAAGCTCGGCGGTCGCTCGCTCGATGCGCCCGCGGCATTCGCCTCGTTCGTGCTCGAGGTCGCGGCGTTCGCGCGCACCCATCCGCTGGTGCTGGTGCACGGCGGCGGTGCCCAGGTCAGCGCATGGTCCGAGCGCCTCGGCCTCGTACCGCGTTTCGAGGGCGGCCTGCGCGTGACCGATGCCGAAACGCTCGAGGTCGTCACCGCGGTGCTGGCCGGACTCTCGAACAAACGCCTGGTCGCTGCATTGAGAGACGCCGGTTCCGACGCGGTCGGGCTCTCGCTGCTCGACGGCGGGCTGGTGCCGGTCGCGCGACATGCCGACTCGGCGACACTGGGGGCGGTCGGAACGCCGATCGGAGTCCATACCGCGTGGCTCTCCGAACTGCTCGGCGGCCACCGGCTGCCGGTGATCGCAACCCTCGGCGCCCAGCATGGTGAGCTGCTCAATGTGAACGCCGATGACGCCGCGGCCGCGATCGCCGCGGCGCTCGGCGCTGATCTGGTGCTGCTTTCGGACATCGCCGGGCTCACGATCGAGGGCGAGCTGCGAAGCAGCCTCGATGCGAACCAGGCCCGGGCACTCGCCGATCATCCCCAGGTCTCGGGAGGCATGCGCCCCAAGCTGCTCGCCGCCGCTCACGCGGTCGCGACCGGCGCGCGCTCGGCCCGCATCGCGCGCTGGGAAGACGCCGGCACGCTCGCGGCACTGCTCGGCTCGCAGGCTCCGGGCACCTGCATCGCGTGCGCCGTCCCGCCGCTCGCACACACTGCTGGGCTCGCCCGATGACCGCCGTCTCCG
>JABFRW010000181.1 GCA_013140805.1 Candidatus Eisenbacteria bacterium | reverse complement strand
CACCGAGGCGGCCGCCAAGGCGGGTGCCAAGCCTGCCGCGAACGCGGCGGCAGCTCCCGCGCGCCCGCAGCCCGCGATGACGGCGGGGAGCGATCGGCGCCGGTAGTTCCAGCATGCGGGACGCTCCACAAGAAGCGGTGCGTGAGGCGGCGCTCAAAATGCTCGAGCGCCGCCGCCGCACGCGCTCCGATCTCGCGCGGCGGCTGCGCGACAAGGGCTTCGACGCGACCGAGATCGACGCGGTGCTCGATCGCCTGATCGCGGTCGGGCTCGTGAATGATCTCGAGTACGCGCGGGTCTATCTCGAATCGCGCTGGGGGCGTCGGGCGTCCGGCTGGCGGCGGCTCGAGCAAGACCTGCGCGGGCGCGGAATCACCGCCGCCGACATCGCCGCCGCACGCGCGGGATTCGACAGCTCCGAGCGTCCGGCAAGCGAAGTCGAGCTGGCGCGCCGCGTGATCACTCAGAGCGCCCGCCGCATGGCAGCGCTCGATGCCTCGACGCGTCGTCGCCGCCTCTACGCGCTGCTGGTGCGTCGTGGCTTCGATTCCGATGCCATCCGCGAGGCGCTGGCCAGCCACGCGCGCGAGGCCGCGGCGGCGGTATAGAGTCCCGGGCGGCATTTCACTTCGTTCCAGGAGGCATTCCCATGACTGCACCCGCGACACGCCCCGCGATCGGCACCATCGGCTGGATCGACCTGACCGTCGAGGACGCCACGCGCCTGCGCGACTTCTATCGTGAGGTGGTCGGCTGGTCGCCGGAAGACGTGAAGATGGGCGAGTACGCCGACTACAACATGCGGCAACCCGCGAGCCTCGAACCGGCGGTCGGAATGTGTCACCACCGCGGCGTCAACGTGGGCGTGCCTCCACAGTGGATGATCTACATCAACATCGAGGACCTCGACCGTTCCATGGCGCAGACGCGCGCGCTCGGCGGCGAGGTGCTCCACGGACCGCGGGCCATGGGGCCGAACCTGCGCTTCTGCGTGATTCGCGACCCGGCCGGAGCGGTGTGCGGGCTGATGGAGACCAAAGCCTAGCCGGGTCGCAGCCGCGACGGCGCCGCGGTCCGCCGTTCGCCGCTTCCCACCATGCATCCGGGCCGGGAACCGGCTATCTTCCGCGGCCTATGACTGGTACCTCGACCTCCACACGACCGCGGGCCGCGGCCGAGCTGCGCAAGGCGTTCCTCGACTTCTTCATCGCGCGCGGGCACACCGCGGTGCCGTCGTCGCCTCTGGTTCCGAACGATCCGACCCTGCTCTTCACCACCGCCGGCATGGTCCAGTTCAAGCCCTACTACACGGAGGCCGGCGAGGTTCCGTATACGCGCGCGACCTCGATCCAGAAGTGCCTGCGGCTCACCGACCTCGAAAACGTCGGCCGCACGCCGCGCCACGCGACCTTCTTCGAGATGCTGGGCAACTTTTCGTTCGGACCCCGGGAACGCGGCGCCTACTTCAAAGAAGAAGCGATCGCGATGGCGTGGGAGTTCGTGACCCGCGTGCTGCAGATGCCGGTCGATCGGCTCTACCCCTCGGTGTTCGAAGGCGAAGGCGCGCTGCCGCGGGACGACGAGGCGATCGCTCTGTGGAAGAAGATGGGTGTGCCCGAGTCGCGCATCGTGCTGCTGGGAAGGGCCGACAACTTCTGGGGGCCGGCCGGCGGTCAGGGCGCGTGCGGTCCGAGCAGCGAGATCTACTTCGATCTGGGCGAACAACGCCCCGAGTATCTGCCGGAGGATGCGTTCTGGGGTGAGCGGCCGGGCGACCCCGGCGACCGCTTCATGGAGTTCTGGAACCTCGTGTTCCCGCAATTCGACGCGCAGGCCGACGGCTCGTTGAAGCCGCTGCCGCGCCCCGGCATCGACACCGGCATGGGCCTCGACCGGCTCGCGCTGCTGATGCAGGACAAGCGCGTCATCCACGAGACCGACCTGTTCGCTCCGCTGGTCGAGGCGGTGCTCGCGGCGCCGCACGACGGCGCGCGCGACGCGAGAGTGGCCCGCGTCAACGCGAGCATCCTCGCGGATCACGCGCGCGCGCTGACGTTCGCGATCGGCGAAGGCGCGATCCCCGGCAACGAAGGCGCGGGCTACGTGCTGCGCCGCCTGCTGCGGCGTGCGGTGGTGCGCGCGCGTTCCACCCGCGGCCTCAAGCTGGCCGAACCGATCATGGCGAAGCTCGCGGGACTCATCGTCGAGAACTATGGCGACGATTACCCGGAGCTCGAGCGCAGCCGCGCGCAGATCGCGCGCGCGCTCGAGCAGGAGGAAGCGAGTTTCGGCGAGACCTACGAAGCGGGTCTGACGCGGCTCGAGGCGGCGCTCGCCGCCGGATCGAAGACGCTCACTGGCGAGGAGGCGTTCCAGCTCCACGACACCTATGGATTCCCGATCGAGCTGACCGAGGAGATCGCGGCGGAGCGCGGAGTGGTGGTGGATCACGCGGGATTCGAGCGCGCCATGGAGGGTCAGCGCACGCGCGCTCGCGCTGCCAGCAAGTTCGAGCACGCAGTCGAAGGCCCGCGCGCCGCGTGGACCGCCGTCACCGAGGGCTCGCACTCGGAGTTCGTGGGCTACAAGCAGCTGCAGCCCGACGACCTCACGATCCGCCGCTGGCGCGAAGTTGGAGCGCACGAGCTCGAGCTGGTGCTCGACCGCACGCCGTTCTACGCCGAGTCGGGCGGCCAGGTCGCCGATCACGGCCGGCTGGAGACCATCGGACTCGCGGTCGAACTGGTGCACGTTTACAAGGAAGGCGACGCGATCGTGCACCGGGTGCGATTCACGAACGGAACCCGCGACACGCTGTTGTCGGCCGGGGCGCGCGGCGGGCTCAAGGCGCGCGTGGAGCCCGGTCATCGCTTTCCGGTGATGCGCCATCACACGGCGACGCACCTGTTGCATGCGGTCCTGCGCGACGTGCTCGGAGCTCACGTGCGACAGGCGGGCTCGCTGGTCGCCGCGGATCGACTGCGTTTCGACTACACCCACTTCGAGGCGCCGAGTGAGGCGCAGCTCTCGCTCATCGAGCATCGAGTCGCCGAGTGGGCGTTGCGGAATACCGAGGTGAAGTGGGAAGAGATGCCGATCGACGAGGCGAAGAAGCTCGGGGCGATGGCGCTGTTCGGCGAGAAATACGGGGCCGTGGTGCGCATGGTGACGGTGGCGGGCATCGAGCAGGCGCAGCTGCCGATCAGTCGCGAGCTGTGCGGCGGCACCCACGTGCGCCGCACCGGCGACATCGGGGCATTCGTGATCGTCGCGGACTCGGCGGTGGCGAGCGGGGTGCGGCGGCTCGAAGCGCATTGCGGTCACGCAGCACTCGAGTGGCTCAAGTCGCGAGGCGCGCTGCTCGAACGCGCGGCCGCGGCATTGCAGGTCAAGGCGGAGCTGCTGCCCGAGCAGATCGAGAAGCTGCGCGCCGAGACCGACCGGCTGCGGCGCGCCCAGTCGGAAGCCCAGAAGGGCGGGCTCGAAGCCGAGATGCAGCGGCTGGTCGCGAGTGCGACCGAGGCGCCGGGCGGACGTTGGCTGGTGGCCGAGATCACTTCGGAGGCCGATGCGAATGCGGTGCGCGATGCCGCCGATCGGTTGCGTGGTGCGCTCAAGACCGGCGCCGCGGTGCTGGCGCTCCAGGGTGGCGGCAAGCTCACGTTTCTCGCCGCGGTCACCGACGATCTGGTCGCCTCGAAGAAGCTCAGCGCTTCGGAGCTGGTCAAGAAGGTCGCTCAGGTGACCGGCGGCTCGGGCGGCGGCAAGCCGCATCTGGCGCTCGCGGGCGGCAAGGACGTGGCGAGGCTCGGCGACGCGCTCGCCGAGGCGAAGCGGCTGCTGGTCGAGGCCTTCGGAGCATGAAGGCACTCGTCCTTGCCGGTGGCCGCGGCACCCGACTGCGCCCGATCACGCACACCAGTGCCAAGCAGCTGGTGCCGGTCGCGAACAAGCCGGTGCTGTTCTATGGCCTCGAAGCGCTGCGAGACGCCGGCATCCGCGAGGTCGGCATCATCGTGAGCGATCCACGCGAAATGCTGGAGCCGGATCGCCGCACCGGAGAACGCGTCTCGGTGCTGGTCAACAGCCAGGCCGAGATCCGGGCGGCGGTGGGCGATGGTTCGCGCTTCGGGCTCGCGGTGACCTACATCGAGCAGGAGGCGCCGCTCGGCCTCGCGCACGCGGTCAAGATCTCGGAACGCTTCATCGCGGGTGCTCCGTTCGTCATGTACCTCGGCGACAACCTGATCAAGGACGGCATCGGCGAGTTCGTGCGCGAGTTCGAGCGCGAGCAGCCGCACGCGCAGATCCTGCTCGCACACGTGCCGAACCCCAGCGAGTTCGGGGTGGCGGAGCTGGAGGGCGAGCGCGTGGTGCGGCTCGAAGAGAAGCCGAAGCACCCGAAGAGCGATCTGGCACTGGTCGGCGTCTATCTGTTCGGACCCAGCGTGTTCGAGGCGGTGAACGCGATCCAGCCCAGTGCTCGCGGCGAGTTCGAGATCACGGATGCGATCCAGTGGCTGATCTCAAACGGACATCCGGTGCGCTCGCACGTGATCAGCGGCTGGTGGAAGGACACCGGCAAGGTCGAGGATCTGCTCGAGGCGAATCGCATCATCCTGGCGGATCTCCGCCACGAGATCGTCGGCACGGTCGACGCAGCGACCCAGATCGAAGGCGCCGTGTACGTCGCGGCCGGCGCGCGCGTCGAGCGTTCCCGCCTGCGCGGGCCGCTGGTGATCGGGCCGGGCGCCCAGGTGCTCGACGCCTACGTCGGCCCGTTCACCGCGATCGGCGATGGGGCGGTGATCGATCGCGCCGAGATCGAACACTCGATCGTGCTCGAGCGCAGCGTCATTCGACAGATCGAGCATCGCATCGAATCGAGCCTGATCGGCAAGGACGCGGTGGTGACCTCGAGTCCGCTGCGGCCGCGGGCGCATCGACTCATGATCGGCGACTCGAGTCGGGTCGAGCTGGCGTGAGCGGGACGCGGTCCCCGAGAGCGGTGGCGGCCTTCGAGCGCAGGAGCCGCGCATGAGAATCGCGATCACCGGGGCGGCGGGCATGCTGGGTCAGGCGGCGGTGCCCGCGTTCGAGCGCGCCGGCCACCAGGTCCTGGGGCTCGATCGCTCGCGCGCCGATGTGACGAAGCTCGGTTCGCTGCGCGAGGCGTGTCGCGACTTTCGCCCGCAGTGGATCGTGCACCTGGCCGCGTTCACGCGCGTCGACGATTGCGAGTCGAACGCCGACCTCGCCTTCCTGGTCAATGGTGTGGGGGCTGGAAACGCAGCGCAGGTGGCGGCGGAGCACGCGGCCGGGGTGGTGGCGATCTCCTCCGACTACGTGTTCGACGGTCGCGCGGACGCGCCCTATCGCGAGTGGGACGCGACCGCGCCGCGCTCGGTCTACGGCGCGTCCAAGCGCGCGGGCGAGCAGGCGGTCCGTCATCTGAATCCTCGCCACGTCGTGGTACGGACCTCGTGGTTGTTCGGGCACGGCGGCCCGAACTTCGTCGACACCATGCTGCGCAAGGCCCGCGCCGGCGACGCCTTGAAGGTCGTGGACGATCAGCGCGGCTCGCCGACCTACACCGTCGATCTGGCGGACGCGCTGACGCGGCTGGTCGCCGCCGGTGCGTGTGGCACCGCGCAGGTGACGAATCGGGGCGATTGCACGTGGTACGGTTTTGCGCGCTATTTTCTCGATCGCGCGGGCCTCGCCGGCGGGCTCGGACCGACCGATTCGGCCGCGTTCGTCCGACCGGCGCCGCGTCCGGCCTACTCGGTGATGAGTCCGTTGTGGTATGAGCATGTCACGGGTGCTCGCATGCCGGACTGGCAGGATGCCGTCGATCGCTACCTCGACGAGGTGGCGCAGTGAGGCGCACTCCACGGAAGGGGGACACGATGGTTCGCACTCGCCGCCCGGGCTCCGATGATGCGGCGCGTGGCCCGCTCGAGCGCGCGGCACGCACCTCGCTCGCCGAATCCGCGCGCACGCTCGCCACGATTCACAAGCGCAATGCGGGAAGTGTCGCCGCCGCCGCCGAGATCCTGATCGCCTGCTTCGAAAACGGCGGCACCGCGTTCTTCTGCGGCAACGGGGGCAGTGCCGCCGACGCCCAGCACCTGGCCTGCGAGTTCGCGGGGCGCTACCTGATCGACCGGCCGGGGCTGCCATCGGTCGCACTCACCACCAACTCCTCGGCGCTGACCGCGATCGGCAACGACTACGGTTACGACGACGTGTTCGCGCGCCAGCTCGAGGGTATCGGTTGCCCGGGCGACGTCCTGGTCGCCATCTCCACCAGCGGTAAGTCCGAGAGCGTGAGGCGAGCGGTCACCACCGCCCATGCGCTCGGGATGACCGTGATCGGTATGACGGGTGCACGCGGCGGCGAATTCGCGGCGATGTGCGATCTCGCTCTGGTGAGTCCGCACGCGGTGACGCCGCACATTCAGGAGGGCCACATCGCGATGGGGCACACGTTCTGTCTGCTGGTCGAGCGCGCGCTGTTCGGCGACCTGGCCGAGCGCGCGGGGCCGAAACGCGGCGCGACGAAGCAGCGCGGCGCGACGCCGAAGCGCTCCGGGACGGCCAGGCGCACCGGAACGGCGCGCACGAAGCCGGTTCGGGAGCGAGCGCGATGATCGTCGCCCTGATTCAGGCGCTGCGTCCCAAGCAGTGGACCAAGAACTTGCTGATCTTCGCCGGCATCGTGTTCTCGCGACACCTGCTGCAGCCCGATTTCCTGGTCCGCGTGGCGGCCGGTTTCGGCGCGTTCTGCCTGCTGGCGGGCAGCGTCTACATGCTCAACGACCTGCGCGACATCGCCGCCGACCGCGAGCATCCGCGCAAGCGGCTGCGCCCGATCGCATCGGGACGCCTGCCGGTCGCTGTCGCGTGGATCGCGCTTCCGGTCCTGCTGGGCGCGGTGGCGGTGCTCGCACGCTGGCTGGGACCGGGATTCATGATGACGGCAGGCGCGTACGTCCTGATCAATCTGTTCTATTCGATGGGTATCAAGCACGTGGTGCTGGTGGATGTCTTCGTGATCGCGATCGGATTCGTATTGCGCGCGATCGCAGGGGTGCAATTGCTATTGCCGGTCGCGCCCGAGACCGCGATCTCGCCGTGGCTGCTGGTCTGCACGTTCTTCGGTGCCTTGTTCCTGGCGCTCGCGAAGCGGAGGCGAGAAATCGCGAACGCGGTCGTGGCCGACGGACAGGCGAGCCGCCAGCGTGCGGTGCTCGATCACTACTCGCCCGAGCTGCTCGAGGGTCTGCTGCTGATCTCGGCGGCGACCAGTCTCATGGCCTACGCGCTCTACACCATCTGGCCCGGCACCGTTGCGAACTTCGGCACCGAGGCGTTGCTCTACACCGTGCCGTTTGTGGCCTACGGGATCTTCCGCTATCTCTACCTGGTGCGCGTCGCCGAGAACACCGAGGATCCCTCGCAGGTGCTGCTCACGGATCGCCCGCTCGGAGTGTGCGTGGCGCTCTACCTGGTGACGGTGGTTCTGATCATCTATCGGACCTGATGCGCGTGCGCGTCACGAAGTCCGGCAGGGGTGCGCGCGGCATTCGGATCGAGGCACGCGCAAAACTGAATCTGGGTCTCGTCGTCGGGCCCCGACGCGCCGATGGATACCACGAACTCGTGACCGTCTTTCAGTCGGTGAGCCTCGCGGACACGCTCATCGTGCGCCCGCGCGCGCGCGGTTTCCGGCTGCGCGTGCGCTATGAAGACGCGGCGGTCGCGCGGCCGAGCCGCTCGCGAAAAGTGGCGAGTGATCGCGCGAGCTCGCCCAAATTGGCGAAGCGCGCGGGACGCTCGAGCCGCGTTCCCGCGGGCGCGGACAATCTGGTGCTGCGCGCGGCGCGGCTCGCGGCGCGCACCCTCGGAGTCGTGCGGGGCGCCGATTTCGAGTTGATCAAGCGCATTCCCGTGCAGGCCGGCATGGGTGGCGGCAGTGCCGACGCGGCCGCGGCGGTGATCGGAATTGCACGACTGAACGGGCTGAGGCTCGGCGCGGTGCAGAAGCTTGCTCTCGCAACTGCGCTCGGCTCCGACGTGCCGTTCGCGATTCGTGGCGGAACCGCGATCGGACGTGGTCGCGGCGAGTTGCTCGCGCCCGTGCGACTCGATCGACGGTTCCGCGCCGTGGTGGCGATGCCCGCGTGGGGGATCTCGACGCGAGCGGCCTTTGCGCGCATCGACCGCGCGAAATATGGCTTGACACGATGGAGAGCCACTCTAAGATTCGCGAAGAATCTCGATCGGAACATCGTATCGATTGACGATGCATTGCGATTCGGGAACAGCTTCGAGCGTGTGCTCGGGGATCGCGGCCGCGATTTCGTGTCCTTGTGTGGAAGGCTCGAAGCCAGCGGTGCGCGGCATCCGCGAATGACCGGCAGTGGATCGGCGGTGTTCGCGGTGCTTCCGCCGGACGTCGCCGCCCGGCACGTCCTCGCGCACTTCGTCGGACCCGAACGATTGTTTTTTGTGCGTTCGGTCCCAGGCGGCATGCTCGTCACAAGAATCTGATCCGTTCGACCGGAGGCAGGGATGCACAACGGTCCAGCGACTCCCCGTAGTACGCGTCACCCACGCGGGCGCGTCATGGCCGATGCTTCGAAACGTCCGAGCGCTCGGCGATGATCCAGATCACCGAAGTCCGCGTCTCGCTTCGCAACGACGACAAGTTGAAGGCATTCGTGAGCATCACGCTCGAGGACTCGTTCGTGATCCGAGGCCTCAAGATCATCTCCGGAAACTCGGGGCTGTTCGTCGCGATGCCGAGCCGCAAGCGCCCCGACGGGCAACATCAGGACCTCGCGCACCCGATCAACGACGCCACTCGCAAGTACCTCACCGAGATCGTGCTGGCCGAGTACCAGGTCGAGTTGAAGAATCCTGGCCGCCACGTCATGGCGGGGCACGGAGCGCCGCAGAGCAACCAACCGGACGGCACGCACGACGGGTCGCACGACGGACACCACGAGGGCTACGAGTAGTCCAGCGTTCGATTTCCGTTTGACTTCGGCCGGGGGGGATGGCTACTCTCCCCCGGCTTTTTCCCATCCTGTGGCCAGTAGCCAGCACCCCGGACCCGGAAGCGCGGGGACGGACCGTGACGGAATCCCCGTTCGTTGGTGGGGCGTGGCCAAGCGGTAAGGCACGAGACTTTGGATCTCGCATCCGGAGGTTCGAATCCTCCCGCCCCAGCCAACCGGGCGTGAGGCAACGGCCCTGGTTTCGATGTGTGGCCGTTCCTCGCCCCGCGCGGACCGGCCGCTCAACTGCGTTCTGCGCCCGCCCCTGCCTCTTCGGGACGCGGCGGAGTTCGCACCTATGGTTCGACGGGGAGGACACGTCACGTGGATCCGTGCCGCATCTTCGCGGGTAACGCCAGCCGGCGTCTGGCCCAGGCGATCTGCGACAAGCTGAAAGTCCCGCTCGGTGACATCGAGGTCTCGCGCTTCGAAGACGGCGAGGTTTCGGTGCGCTTCAACGAGAACATTCGCGGCAGCGACGTGTTCATCGTGCAGTCGACCGGGGCGCCCGCCGACTACCTCATGGAACTGCTGGTGATGATCGACGCCGCCAAGCGCGCTTCGGCGCGGCGCGTCACCGCGGTGATTCCGTATTTCGGTTATGCGCGCCAGGACCGCAAGGACCAGCCGCGCGCACCGATCACGGCCAAGCTGGTCGCAAACGTCATCACCGTGGCGGGCGCGGATCGCGCGCTGACCATGGACCTGCACAGCGCTCAGATTCAGGGGTTCTTCGACATCCCGTTCGACCATCTCTACTCGGCGCCGGTGCTGATCGAGTACTTCCAGAAGAAGCAGCTGCAGAATCTCCTGGTGGTGGCGCCCGACATCGGCAGCGTCAAGATGGCGCGCGCCTACGCGAAGCGACTCGGCTGCGACCTGGCACTCGTCGACAAGCGGCGTCCGCGCGCGGACTCGGTCGAGATCATGAACGTGATCGGCGACGTCGACGGCAAGAACGTCGTGTTCTTCGACGACGTGCTCACGACCGGCCGCACGCTGTGCCAGGCGGCCGAAGCGATCCGCGCTCGCGGAGCGCGCGACATCTACGCCGGCATCACGCACGGCGTGCTGTGCCCCGACGCGTTCGAGCGCATCGCCAGGTCGCCGCTCACGGAGCTGGTCATCACCGACACGCTCAACCACGAGCACATGGATTTGCCGGCCAACATCACCGAGTTGTCGGTGGCGGGGTTGCTCGGCGAGGCGGTTCAGCGCATCCACGAGGAGCGCTCACTGAGTTCGTTGTTCGTCTGAAGCCAGGCCGGGCGGAGCATCCGATGCCCGCCCGCCGTTCCGCCGGACTCGATCCGGCGTTCCAGTAAGGAGGAGTCATGGCAGTCATCCCGCTCAAGGGCTCGCCGCGCGACCGGCTCGGCAAGGGTGGCGCGCGCAAGACGCGCGCGGCCGGCGCGATCCCGGGCGTCATCTACGGACACGGGGAGACCCCGCAGGCCGTCAGCGTGGAGCGCGTCGAATTCGAGACCGCGATCCGTCAGCACAAGGGCGGCAATCCGATCATCCATCTGGCGCTCGGCACCCACGAGTACACGGCGCTGCTGCGCAGCGCGCAGCGCGATCCGCTGTCGCAGCAGATCATCCACATCGACTTTCAGCACATCTCGCTGACCGAGACCGTCGAGGTCGAGGTGCCGGTGCACCTGATCGGTCTCTCGATCGGCGTGAAGGACGGCGGCGGCATTCTCGAGCACGGCCTGCGCGAGATCGAGATTCGCTGTCTGCCGACCGCGATTCCGACCTCGATCGACATCGACGTCACGGCGCTCGCCATCGGCGATTCGATTCACGTGCGCGACCTCAAGGTCGAGGGCGTGACGATCCTCAGCGATGCCGACGCGGTGGTTGCAGTCGTGGCGGCGCCGACCGTCATGGAAGAGACCACAGCTGCGGCGACGCTCGAAGGCACGCCGGGCAAGGTGGAGCCCGAGGTCATCACGAAGGGCAAGAAGGACGAAGCGGCCGAAGGCGCAGAGAAGGAAAAGAAGAAGTAGGCCGTGCGGCTGGTGCTCGGTCTCGGCAATCCGGGCGAACGGTACGCGGCCACGCGCCACAACGTGGCGTGGCGGGTGCTCGATGCGCTGGTTGCGAAGTGGCCGGGCGTGGCCTCGGAGCGTGGGACGTCGTACGAGTCCCGCCGGGTCCGCCTGCCGATTGAAGAGCTCGAACTGCTGAAGCCGCTCACGTTCATGAACCTGAGCGGAGAGGCGCTCGACGACTGGCGTCGCGGGCGCACGTGGGACGACGGGCAGTTGCTGGTGATTTCGGACGATGTGTATCTGCCGGTCGGCGTGCTGCGATTGCGCCGTTCCGGATCGAGTGGTGGCCACCGCGGACTCGAGAGTCTCGAGTCCGCGCTCGGACACCGGGAGTTCGCGCGACTGCGGGTCGGCGTCGGAGCGGCAGAAGACGCCGCGGCGCTGCGGGAACACGTTCTCGAGACGTTTTCCGCCGCAGAGGAGACGGTCATGAAAGAAGTCGTCGCGCGCGCGCGGGAAATCGTCGAAGTGTGGGCGACCGACGGCATCACGGTCGCCATGAACCGGTTCAATCGCCGGGTGGGTCAGGAGGGTTCAGAATCGTGACCAAGTACGAAACCACATTCATCCTCGATCCGGGTCTCGATGAGAACCGGGTGAACGAGGAGGTGGAGCGCGTCTCCCAGTGGATCAAGGATCTGGGTGGCGAAGTGCTCGAAGTTCAACGCTGGGGCAAGCGACGCCTGGCGTACGAGATCCGCAAGCGTCGCGACGGGATCTACACCTTCGTGGTGCACGAGAGTGGCAACGCGGTGGTGCGCGAAATCGAACGCCGCTTGCGCCTCAACGAAAACGTCATGCGAGTGCTCACGGTGATGCACGTTCCACCCGAACTGACGCAGGGTCGCCCCGATGCCGAAGTGGCCGCCGCGGCGGCCGAGGCGGGCGACGACGAGTGACGCATCGCAGCGGTTCGTGCGCGCGCCCGCGAGGCGGCGCGGCGATGCCGCTCGGTGCGTGAACGAAAACATGCCCCCGTCGGAGGTGGGTCATGGCCGAACTCAGACTTCCCGAGCTCAATCGGGTCCTGATCAGCGGTCGCCTCACGCGTGATCCGGATCGGCGCTATGCGTCGGACGGGACGACGGTCACGACGTTCGATCTCGCGTTCCATCGCCGCTATCGGAATCGCGACGGCAGCGCAGGCGAGCAGACCGGGTTCGTGACGGTGGTGACGTATCAGCGAGTGGCTGAAACAGTGGGTGAGTACCTGCACAAGGGCAGCGCGGTGATGATCGAAGGCCGCCTGCAGATGCGGGAGTGGCAGAACGAGCGCGGCGAACGCCGCACGCGGATCGAGGTGCGCGCCGAGCTGGTGCACTTCCTCGAACGCCGCGGGGCGGACGCCGGAACGGAAGTCGTCGCGGGGCCCGGGGCCCCGCCGAAGTCGGAATCCGGCGAAGCCGATCGCGCCCGCGGGGCGCGGCGGCGCAACCGAAGTTAGGCGGACCCGCACCCGTTGCGGTCGGAGTTCGCGAGGCGTGGAGACGACATGGCACGTGAGCGTGAAGGCAAGAGTTTCAAGAAGAAGTACTGCAAGCTGTGCTTCGAGAAGGTCGGCTTCGTGGACTACAAGGACGAAAAGCGGCTCGGTCGCTTCATCACCGATCGCGGCAAGATCGTGCCGCGTCGCGTGTCCGGTACCTGCGCCCGTCACCAGAAGCAGATCACCATCGCTGTGAAGCGCGCGCGCGTTCTGGCGCTGATGCCGTTCACGAGTGATCTCTACCGCTGAACTGGGGCGCTCACGCGGAGCGGGCTGGCGCGCGGTCTTCATCGTGGCCGGGCTTGCAGCGGGAGCGTGGGCGACGCCGTCGCCGTGGGGCTGGCTGTGGCTGCTGGTGCCGCTCGTCGTCGCGGCTTCGCTGCTGCTGTGCTGGCGCTTCGGGGTGTGGGGCGTCGTGACACCGGTTGCGCTGCAGGTCGGCAGCATGCTGGCCAGCGGACCCGCCAACCCGTGGTTGTGGTGGGTTCCGGTCACCGCATTGAGCGGCGCGTGGATGGGACTTCGCGAAGAGGGTGGCGGACCCGGCTCCGGGCATCGCGCCTGGATGCTGCTGCCGTTGCTGGTGCTCGCCGCCGCGCTGCCGTGGACGCCCGGCTATCCGACGCTCGTCAGCCGCATGCAGTCGATGCTCGACGAGGGTTCGCGGCAACGTGTCGAAATGCTGCGCCAGATGGGCTACGACGGCGAGCGACTGCAGACCGCCCAGCACCTGGGCGAGGAGAGCGATGCGCTGGTCCGCCGCGCACTGCCCTTCGCGCTGCCGAGTCTCATGTTCCTGTGGGTCGCGATGCTCGTCACGGCGGGCCGCGTGATCGCGGGCCGCGCCGCCGCCTGGATTCGCTGGCCTCCGTTGTCGGACCACCCGTTCGCCAACTGGCGGCTGCCGGACGGTGCCTTGTGGCTGTTCCTGGCCGGTCTCGGGCTGGTGCTGCTCGGCCGGCCCGAGTTGATGCCGACCGCATGGACACTGCTCGCGGTCCCCGGTATTGGTTTTTGTCTGCAGGGGGTGGCGGTCGTAGAATCCCTCCTGCTCGCTCGCGGCGTACCTCACGCCATCATCGCTCTCACGCTGCTGTTCGTGTTCGTCATGGCGTTGCCGGTCTTCCTCATGACCTCGGCATGCCTCGGGCTCAGCGACGTGTGGCTGGACTTTCGGCGTCTGGAATCGGACGTCGAGGCAGAGCCTTCCTAGGAGTCAATCGACGATGAACATCATCCTGCTCGAAGATCTTCCGGGCCTTGGTGACAAGGGCGCGACCGTTCAGGTCAAGCCCGGTTACGCCCGTAATTTCCTGCTGCCCCGCCGGCTCGCGATCGCGACCGGAACCGGATCCGCCAAGCTGTTCCAGGAGTTGAGCCGCCAGCGCGAGATCGCCGTCGATCGCAGGATCGCGGAAGCGCGCGCCGAGGCCGCCAGGCTCGAAGGCGCCGAGGTCAACATCTCCGCGCAGGCGAACGACGAGGACACGCTGTTCGGCTCGATCACCAACGCCGACGTCGCCGACGCGCTGAATCGCGCCGGACATGCCGTGGAGCGTCGTCAGATCGAACTCGAAGATCACATCAAGCAGCTCGGCAAGTACGACGTGCCGGTCAAGTTCTTCGGCGGCGTGACGGCCACCGTCAAAGTCTGGGTGGTGCGGGCATGATCAGACGGCGCGATGCACGGAATCGAATCGCGCTGGTCGTGCTGGCGCTGGCGCTCGCCGTTCCGGTGGTGCACGCCGCCACCGCACGTCCCAGGGCGCGCGTCGCGGCCGCCCGCGACACGGTGCTGGTCCGCGTCGGCAGCGAGACGATCACGACGGCCACGGTCAATCAGCGCATCAACGAGCTGCCGGAGCAGGTGCGTTCCACGTTCACGACCCCCGACGGCCGCCAGCGTCTGATCGAGCGCCTGGTCGAGGAAAAGGTATGGCTGATGGCGGCGCAGAAAGCCGGCGTCTCGGAGCGTCCGGATCTGAAGACGCAACTCGAGCAGCAGCGCCGCGACCTGCTGATCCGCACGTACGTCACCGAGCTGATGGCGAATAACGCGGCCCCCAGCGACTCCGAGGCGATGCAGTACTACCGCGAGCACCTCGCCGACTACCGCACACCGGCGACCGTCTCGCTGAGCCACCTGCAGACGCGTACCGAGGCCGAGGCGAGACGCCTGCTGCCGTTCGCGCGCAAGCAGGACTGGAAGGCGCTGGTGACGAAGAACTCGACCGACACCACCACGCGGCGCACCGGCGGTTCGCTCGGCGTCGTGACGCGCGAGGGACTGTTCGGCTCGCTCGGCGTGCAGCCGGCGCTGGCCGAGTCTTCGTTCACGCTCGCCGAAGGGGCGATCGGGGGACCGTGGCGCACCGAGCGCGGCTGGCATCTGATCCGGCTCGATTCGCGGCGCGCCGACGGCGAACGTCCGTTCGAGCAGGTGCGGCAGCAGATCATGCGCCAGCTCTCGGCCAAGCGATCGCAGGACTTCTATCAGAACGAACTCCAGAAGGCGAAGCAGAACCTGCGGGTGACCGCCGATTCGGCCGCCATCAAGAGCTTCGTTTCGCAGCGCAAGTCGGCCCGCGAGCAGTTCAACGAAGCGCAGCTCGCGGGCGCGGCGGCGGATCGTATCCAGGCGTACCGGGCGCTGCTCGCCGATCATCCCGACAGCGACGTGAGCGCTCAGGCGCAGTTCATGATCGGATTCATCCAGTCCGAGGAGCTCAAGGACTTCCCGGCCGCTGACGCGTCGTTTCGCGAGCTGCTCAAGCGCTGGCCCAAGTCCGAGCTGGTCGCGTCCGCGCAGTGGATGGTGGATCACATGCGCTCGGAAGACGCCCCGGCATTCATGAATCTCGAGGGCGACAGCTCGCAGGCTGCGGCCGGGGCGCGCAAAGAGGGCGCAAAGCGTCCGTGAAGGTGGTCGAGGTCGCGATCCATGGGCTGATCCTCGAGCCCAAGTCGCAGCAGAACGTCGTGATCCTTCAGGAGACCGAGGGGAGCCGGATCCTGCCGATCTGGATCGGCCCCGGTGAGGCGCTCGCGATTCGTCGGCTGATCAACGACGAGCCGTTCCCGCGCCCGCTCACCCACGATCTGCTGCAGACGCTGCTCGACGGACTCAAGGCGCGCGTCACCCGGGTGGTGATCGCCGAGCTGCGCGAGCGAACCTACTTCGCCAACGTCGTCGTCGAACGCGACAGCGACGTCGTATCGGTCGACGCACGACCCTCGGACGCCATCGCGGTCGCGCTGCGCGCCAAGGCCGCGATCTTCGTCAACGACGAACTGCTCGAGGAACCGCGTCCCGCGGAGCCCGGCGACGAGGAAGCCACGCCGCGCGAGCTGACCGACGAGGAGAAGGCCGACCAGCTGCGTCGCTTTCTCGAGAAACTCGATCCCGAGGACTTCGGCAAGTTCCAGATGTAGCCGCGCCGCGTCCCCGAGCACGGGCATCGAGTCGCGCCGAAACCTCACGTCGTGCGCATGCCGCCGTTACAGGTCCTCGATCCGCAGCGGCGTGTCCGCGTGCTGCCACGCCCGTTCGAAGCGCGCGCGAACCCCGCGGGCCTCGAGCGCACGGCCGCCGCGCTCGAGCGCTTCGGCGAGCCCGAACAACGCGCGTCCGCTGCGTGGTCGCCGCGCCAGCTCCTCACGCAGCACCGTTTCGGCGCCCCGGGCGTCGCCGGCCCGCAGCAGCAGGCCGGCCCATGCCTCGCGCGGATGCACGTACCAGTCCGGCGGCTCGTCGTAGGCCAGCGAGTCCTCGGCACTCGCCGCGCTTCGAAATCGTTCGCCCGCCAGCGCCCGATCCCCGCGAGCCTCGGCGAGTCGCGCGCTCAGGTAGGCGTCGGCGACCGCGAGCACCCGTGCGCCGGGATTCAAGCCGAAGTAGAAGTCGGCGGGCAGCGCCGCGCGTGCGGCTGCGAATCCGCGCGCCTCGCGTTCGGCCTCGGCCGGTCGGCCGGTCGCGGCGAACGCGAGGCCGCGGGCGAAGCGCCACATCGCGGTGGTCATCGGCATCCGCGCCGCCGGTGCCGGTACCGCCAGCACTTCGGTCCAGCGCCGGAACTTGGCCTGCACCAGGATCCCGCTCGGTGTGAAGAGCTCCAGCATCGGCATGTCGTGAACCTGCGGCGAAGCGTGTGCGACCACTTCGCGCGCCGCACGCATGGCCTCGGCGTAGTGGCCCGCCATCGCGTAGCTGTACGCCGCCATGTGCAGATTGTGGTTGTAGTACATCGCGGAGTAGAAACCGGTGATGCCTTCGGCCGCGAGGTACTCACGATCGGAATGCGCCGCGCGATCGTTGATGCGGCCGGACTCGAAATAGTCGCCCGCCAGCACCATGAGGTGCGTCGGCATGTGCACCAGGTGCCCGGCGTTGGGCGTCAGCTCAGGCAGGCGAGCGGCCCACGCGAGGGCGCGTTCCGGATCGGGCGACGCTTCGACGGCGTGAATGTAGAAGTGGATCGCGCCGGTGTGCTCGGGGTCGCGTCTCAGCACCGACTCGAGCCGTTCGAGGATCGTGGGGGTTTCCGGGGCCGCGGTACCGTCGAGCGACCACAGCTGCCACGGACGCAGGTTCATGAGCGCATCGGCGTAGAGCACCGCCGCGTCGAGATCGTCGGGGTGGCGTGCCTGCACGAGCCGCATCGCCTCTGCGTAGGCGCGGTCACGCGCGGCCCGATCGGGCCCCGCGGTCGAGTCGTAGCGCGCGCCGAGTGCTTCGACATAGTCGCGCTCGCGGGGCGCCGCCTGCGCGAGTCGTGCGCGTGCGAACGACAGCGCCTCCCGGGCACGGGCCTCGTGCTCGGCGTCCATCGGCAGGTTGATGTTCGGCCCGTTCGCATACGCGATGCCCCAGTAGGCGATCGCGAGGCCCGAGTCGGCCGCCGCCGCGCGTTCGAAGGCGCGGATCGCCTCGTCGTGATTGAAGGCGTAGCAGAGCCTGAGGCCCTGATCGAACCAGCTCTGAGCACTGGTGTCGCGGCTCGAGATCTCGAAGTGCACGCCGCCGAGTCCGGTGATCCGCCGCGCGGGCGGGCGCTTGGGCTCCGGAGCCGGGCGAGTGTGGTGCGCGTGGACCCGCTCGGCGCCGCACAGCAGCGCGAGCAGCAGCATCGGCGCGAGCGATCGGGCGAGGGCCCGGGCGGTGACTACGAACGGCGTTCGCATGACTGCCTCCGTGGCGATCGAAGTTTCGATGCGCGGAAACTTACGAGAGTCGGCGGGCGCTCCGCCACGGGAATGTGCGGATCAGTCGTAGATGCGAAACGCGAAGCGGAACACGGCGTACACCTCGCTCACGGCGCCGTCGCGGCGGAACGGCCGGAAGCGGCACTCGCGCACCGCGACCCTCGCCGCGTCCTCGAAGCGCGCCTCGCCGGTGCTCGCCAGCACTTCGATCCCGATCACGGCGCCCAGCGTGTCCACCAGTGCTTGCAGCGTGACCTTGCCCTCGACGTTCTGCTCCAGCAGCTCCGGCGGATAGGTGGGGCGCACCAGATGCTCGATCACCAGGTCCTCGGAGCGGATCACCGGTACCTGGCTGCGCTGGCGTGGCGAACGCGAGTCGAGGCCGAAGTCCGTTTCGCCTTCGAGCGTCATCAGCGGACGCGTCTCGGGTCGTGCGCGCGGATGCGAGGAGGCGGTACCTCCGCTGCCACCGCCGGCGCGCGCCGCGATCGGCTGCAGGGCGCCGAGCTGCTGGGTGCGCTCTCCGACGCCTTCGTACCGCTGCAGCTCGATGCGCCGCACGTACTGGTCCGCACCTTCGTAGCCGAAACGGCTCTGTTCGCGCACCGCCTCACGGAACTCGGGTGACACGAGAGCGGCGAGGATCGGAGCCAGCCCGACGACGCTGAGGGCGAAGGTCAACCACGCCACGCGCCGTGCGGCGCGTCGCTGCTCGAGGAAATAGGCGTCGATCCCGTATGACATGCAAACCGTCCAACGGGGCCGCCCGCGCGCCTAGTGGTCACGCGGCCCAGTCACGACGGCACCCCGCGACGATTCTAGCAAAACCAATCGCGCGTTCAGTCGAGCATCTTGCACGGAGACCTCGAGCGGGCCGGCTTCGCTGCGTTCGAAGCGGATCCAGCCCTCGCGATCGGTCGCGAGGACGAGCGCGCCTCCGAGCGTGACGAGCGCGCCTTCGAGCGGCTGCCCCGCCGGGTTCTGAACCCTCAGCGAGTCGAGCGGCCACGCGGTTTCGGAACTCCACTCGCGCGCGAGCGCGACCAGCAGCGCATAGGCGGTGGCGCGAAGGGCGCCGGGGGCGAGTACGCGCGCCTCGGACGTGCTGTCGTCGAGGCGCGCAGGCGAGACGAACAGCGCAGGACACGAGACCTGCTGCAGAGGGTAGAGGGCGTCCTCGCGCACCCTCGCGGTGCCGAGCCCGAAGCGCTCCATCGACTCCGCGGTGCGTTGCGCCCAGCGCCGCCCCAGGGGACTCGAGAAATAGTGTCCGATTGCGGGCGGCATCGAGCGATGCCCGATCCTCAGGTAGCGCTCGCTGTCGAACGCCTCGGAGATTCGCACTCGTTCCGGCTCCGACAACGCAGCATCGCCGCGCCGCGTGATCTGAACCGATGCGCCCGCTGCCGTCAGCATGCCTTCCAACATGCGCGCGAGCTCGAGATTGACCAGCGAGGCGCGCGTGCCGCCCGGACCGACGCCGCCCGGGTCGTCGCCACCGCCATCGGGATCGAGCGTGATGCGCCGCCCCGCGAGAGCACCTCCGAACCACGCCACGAATCGCGGCGGCAGCGAATCGGCACCCCAGCTTCGATAGCCCGCCAGCGCCGGCGTCAGGGGGCGCCGATCGCGATCGAGCGGGATCACGCCGTGCCCGTCGCGATTGAGCCACCCGAGCCGCCGCGACGACTCGAGGGTGCCGGGTGCTTCGCGCAACGGAGTCGCGCCAGGCATCTCCAGCACCTGGCC
>JABFRW010000180.1 GCA_013140805.1 Candidatus Eisenbacteria bacterium | reverse complement strand
AGTCGCCCGCGCGCCTCGGTCGCGCCGCCGGGCCAGCGCGTGGAACGCGCCTCGAAGCCGAGCCGCTCGAGCGTCGCGAGCCGCCGGACCGGCAGCGCATGAGTGGCGAAGCGTTTCGCGGCCGGGAGCGGTCGCGCGGTCGGCAGCGCGCGACACGCGCGCTCGAACGGCGAAAACACCGTGAACGGCGTGCCCGTCTTCGTCAGCACCGCACCCGGCGGGACGAGCAAGCGATCGTGAAATCGACGCACCTTGACGCCCGCGCGCGTCAGCGCGCGTTCGACCGCGTCGTCCCGCTCGCGAAGTTGCGGCTCGTACTCGTCGTTCCAGTACACCGCGTCGGCGTGAGCGGTCTGCGCCGCGCGCAGCACGGTCTCGGTGGCGTCGCCATGATCGAGTGCCAGCCGCGAGCCGGTGCGATCGATGGCGGCCGAGAGGTCGGCGAGCGAGTCGAGGACGAACCGTACGCGCGTGGCGGCGATGTCGGGTCGGCCAAGGAGTGCCGGTTCACTCGCAAAGAACGGCACCACGTCGCCGCTCGCATCGCGCGCGGCCTCGTGGAGTCCCGTGTTGTCGTCGAGTCGCAGGTCCTTGCGAAACCAGAAGAGCACGCGCATGCGGGCATTAGAGGCATGCGGGCCGGAATCGATGCAAGGAGATTGGGCGACGATCGGTGTGATCGTCGCCCGACTCCTACAACAACGTCGGCTCGAGCGCCCCCTCGAGCTTCAGCAACTGCCGCTTGCGATCGAGCCCGCCGCCGTAGCCGCCGAGCGTGCCGTCGGCCGCGATCACGCGGTGACACGGTACGAACAACGCGATCGGGTTGCGGCCGTTCGCTCCCCCCACGGCACGCGCCGCCGACGGCTGGCCGACTCGCTCCGCGAGCGTGCGGTAACTGATCGTGCGTCCGGTCGGAATGCGCTTGAGCTGCTTCCACACCGAGCGTTCGAACTCGGTGCCGTGCAGCTCGACCGGTTGATCGTCGAGCGCGTTCGAGTCACCTGCGAAATAGCGGCGCAGCCGCGTCGCGGCTCCGGCGGGGTCTTTGTGCTCGCGAGTGTCGAACTCGCCGAGATGGTCAGTGAGGCGCTTGCGCAACCACCGCACGCGGTCTTTCCTGGCCGAGAACTCGAGCCCCACGAGTTTGCCGTCGCGCGCGATCAACGTGATCGGGCCGATCGGAGTCGAAACGGTTGCGATGTCGAGCGTCATGAACGCCTCCGCGGTTTGCTGTTCGATGGCTTCGGTTTCGAGAGGTCACGCCACAGTGCGAGCGCCGCGTAGGCACGCCACGGCCGCCACGCCTCGGCGATCGCACGCGTTTCACGTTCGCTCGGCAGGCGACCGTTCATCGCGAGCGCCTTGCGAACGCCGAGATCGCCGGCCGGAAACGCATCGGGCTCCGCGAGTGCCCGCATCGCGACGTATTCGGCGGTCCAGCGGCCGATGCCGGGCAGTCGCGAGAAGTGCTCGACGAAGGCGTCAACGCCTTCCGGTGCGGCGAGCACCAGCGAGCCGTCCGCGACCGCCCGTGCCATGCCCTGCAACGCATCGATACGCGATTGCGGAAGTCCGAGCTTGTCGAGATTTGCCTGCCCGACCGCGTGCGGCGTGGGGAAGACGTGCGTGAGCGCGGCCGCGTCGCTCGCGGCCAGCGGGGTTGCGCAGCGCGCCACCAACCGACCGGCGAGGGTGCGCGCGGCGGCGACCGAGACCTGCTGGCCGAGCAGTGCGCGTACGGCGACCTCGAAGGCGTCCCAGCCCGACGGCACACGCACGCCGCTGCGTGGCCAGCGCACCGCAAGTTTCGGATCACGCGCGAGCGTCGTGCCGATCAGCCGCACGTCGGCCGCGAGGTCGAACATGCGGCCGACACGCGTCGCGATCGACAGCAACCCGCGCGGCGAAGAGCCGCTCCAGCGCACCAGCAGTGCGTCGTCACCGGGAGCGGCGCGAACCTCGAGCACGCCCACGTCGCCGTCGATCTCCGCGGTGCGCCGGTAGACGCCGTCCGCGACCGCTTCGACGCCGGGGATCGCGCGCCCGCCGAAGAACGCGAAGATCGGATGCGGATCGAACGGTGCGCGCGCCGGCAGCCGCAGGACCTGGCCGCCGAGATCCGCGAAGTCCGCCGGCGCGCGACGACCCCGCAACTCGGCCGGCGAGCGATGGAATGTGGCCCGAATCGCAGCTCGCAGGCGCCGTGCACTTCCGAAACCCGAAGCCTGCGCGATGTCTTCGAGCGGCATCACGCCGTCGTCGATCAGGCGCCGCGCGAAGTGAACGCGACGGGTGCGAGCGACCGCGAGCGGTGACGCTCCGAGCTGCTCGTCGAACAATCGCCGCAGCCAGCGGTCCGTGACACCGAGTCGATCCGCGAGTCCCTCGACGCCGTCGCGATCGAGCACCCCGTCTTCGATCAGTCGCAGCGCGCGCGTAACGGTCGCGGATGTTCCGGCGCCGGCCGGTGAGCCTGCGGTCGCATCCGGGCGACAACGCAGGCACGGGCGGAATCCCGCCCCCTCGGCCGCCGCCGGGCATGCATAGAAACGCACATTGCGGCGCGCTGGAATCCGCGCGGGGCAACCCGGCCGGCAGTAGATGTGCGTGGTCAGCACCGCCGTCACGAAGCGGCCTTCGAACCGGCGGTCGCGCGCTTCGAGCGCGCGGTAGCAGATGTCTTGCGGTGGCATCACGCGAGAAGTTGTACCGCATTCGGGCGTCGCGAACCGGACGAAATCGGAACTGGTGTCCGGGGGTGGGACGAGCGCCGCCGGTGCTCTGAACCGCACCGAAGCTGGTGTCCGCGGGACCGCCCCGCTAGGGTGCGGACATGCTTGCTTTCGACGATGGCGTTCACGTGCTCGGCACCGAGGTGTGGCTCGATCCCCGCAAGCGCAAGCCGCGCGCGATCGTCACGCACGCGCACTCGGACCACGTCGGCCGCCATGCGTGCTGGGTGACGAGCCCGGCGACCGGCGTGATCGCGACCCATCGCTGGCAGGCACGCTCGGTCGAGCCGCACCCGTTTCACGAACCATGGGACGACGAAGGTGCGCGCCTCACACTGCTGCCCGCCGGGCACATCCTCGGTTCGAGCATGGTGCTGATCGAGCGTGCGGGCACGCGCCTCCTGTACACCGGCGACTTTCGCCTCGGTGAGTCCGCGACCGCCGAGCCGTGCGTGCCGGTCGCGGCCGACGTGCTCGTGATGGAGTGCACGTTCGGCGAGCCGCGCTACCGGTTCCCGCCGCGCGCCGAGGTACTCGATCAGCTGTGCGCGTTCATCGACGCCGCATTCGCGGATGACGTGGTGCCGGTGCTGCTTGCTTATGCGCTCGGCAAATCGCAGGAGCTGGCGCGGCTCGTGAGCGAACGCGGCTACCCGGTCGCGCTGTGGGGCGCGGCGCACGCCATGCTGTCGGTCTACCGCGAACTCGGCGTGTCGTTCGGGAGTTGCGAGCCGCTCGATGAACAGACCCCGGGTCGCATGGAACAGCTGCGCGAGCAACGCCGGGTCGTGATCGTGCCGCCGCAACGCTCGGCGGCCGACGTGCTGCGGAGCTTTCCGCGCCGCCGCACCGCGTTCGTGTCGGGCTGGGCGATCGCACCACACGTGGCGTGGCGGCCGGCGAGCGACGCGGCGTTCGCGATCAGCGACCACGCCGACTTCGACGGCCTGATCGAGATGGTCGAACGCGTCAAGCCACGCAAGATCTTCACGCTGCACGGTCCGGACTCATTCGCGGGCGAGTTGAGACAGCGCGGGTGGGATGCGACACCGGCGCGGCACGCGAATCAGCTCACGCTGCTTTAACGGGCTCGCGTTCGCCGGCGATCCGAGGGTCGGCGGCGGTGCCTACTCGGCATTCACGCGTGCCAGCACCAGGCTCGGGGTGCGGATCAGGATCTCGAGCGGCGATACGGTCGCTGCGCGCACCTCGCTCTCGCGCTGAGGGCGAAACGCGACGTAGGTGCGGCCGTCGCGCGCGCGCGACTCGCGCAGTGCCCGTGCGAGCGGCGGTCCCGGCGCCTTCGCCGTACCATGCCCCGCCACGACGAACGCACGCGGGGCATAGAGGCGCAGCGACGGCGGCGCGGACTCGAGCAGCACCAGTGCCGCGCCGGCGGGTGCCTCGCGCACCAGCGCATCACCGACCGGCCGGGTGCTCGCGTACGGTTCGAGCGCGTGTAGAACGCGAGCGTTGATGAGCGGGGCCGCGAGCAGCACCGGCAGCGCGAACAGCAGCGCCGCGGTTCGCAGTCGTCCGATCAGCGCGGCGAGCGCCGGAGCGCACGCGAGCACCACGATCAATGCCGCGAGCAGCCGCAGATCGCGCTGGGCTTCGAGCAGCCGATTCGCCGCCAGTGTGGCGAGGAATGCGACCGGCACGCCGACGAACGCGAGCATGCGGGTGGCATTCTCGAGCGGGAGTCGTACGCGATGCGGTGCTTCCAGCACGTGATCGAGCAGCCGCCCGGTGAGCAGAGCGATCGCAGGGAGCGCCGGAAGCACCGCGGTCAGCGGCGCGCGAAATACCAACATGCACGGCACCAGAGCCGCGAACAGCCACGCGATCACGAGGTGCGCCGTCGACTCCGATTCGAGCTGGCGTTCGAGTTCGGCCAGCACCACGGCACCGCCGTCGCCCGCGACTTCGCGGGCGCGCTCCGGTGCCCGTCGTGAGCGCCCCCACCAGGTCGACGCATGCAGCACCGCGGCCGGCAGCATCGCGCTCCACGGAAACGCCGCCGCCATGAGCAGCGTCACGGCCGAGACCGGTGTCGCAAGGGCCGCGAGCCATGTCTCGGGCGCCGGGCCGCCGCCATGGGGAAACGCCGGCAGAGCACGCAGGAACGCGACTCCGTGGCGCTCGAACATCGCTCCGTACCAGGGCAGGCAGAGCCCGGCCACGATCGCGACTCCGGCGAGCGGGCGCAGCGCACGCCACCGCTCGCTGCGGCGTGCGAGCCGCAGGTAAAGACCGAGCCCGAGCAGCGGCCACGCGGCACTGGTCGGCCCTCCGGTCAGTGCCGCGAGCGCGAGTGAGACCCACGCGAGCACGATCCAGCGGGTCGGCGATGGGTTGCGCCGCACCACGAGCTCGGCGAGCGCGCCGCAGGCACTCCACGCCGCGAGCGCCGCGAGCAGCACGCCACCATCGAGCCGTGCGGTGAATGGCAGTCCGAGCGTGGTGAGCAGAACTCCGGCCGCGCACAGGCCGGCGCGCGCACCGAACAGCCGTGCACCGATCAGCCCGGTCAGTGCTGCCAGCGCCACCGCGAGCAGCGCGCGTACCGCCCGACCCGGCACCGGGGAGCGCGCGCGAAACGCGTTCCAGACCAAATCCGGCACATACGCCGCCACCGGACGCTCGAGCAACGCCGTGCCGCCGAGCGTCGGGGTCACGAATTCGCCGCGGGCCAGCAGCTCATTCGCGACCGCCGCATTGCGCGCCTCGCGGTCGTCGAGCAGCGCGACGCTACCGAGCCCGGTGAACAGCACCGCGGCGGCCACCGCCACCAGCAAGCCGAACGCGAGACGTCGGTTGGAGGTCGAGTCCCGGCGCGAACCGACCGCGGCGATGCCGTCCGGTCGCGGCATGAAAAGGCCTCCGAGCATTGAGTGAGTATCGGGCGAGGCGCCGAGCCTAGCGCATGGTTTCGGCGGCCTGCCATCAAGCCAGTCGCGGCGCACGCCGACAACTCGGGCATGCAATTCGAGTCCTATCGCGACCTGGTGCGCCGTCTCGAGACCGAAGCCGCCTCCGACGTGCGCCGTTACACGCTGCGCGTCGCCGCGTTCGGTGCGCTCGGCTACACCTATCTGCTCGGCATGTTCGCGCTGCTGTTCGGCGTGGTGATCCTCGGGCTGGTGCTGAGCACGCACTGGCACGTCGGCGGGATTCGCTGGATCTGCGTCAACCTCGGCATCGCGACCGTTCCGATGGGGATCGTGCTGGCGCGCGTGGTGCTCGCACGGCCGGCGGTGCCTTCGGGGGTCGCGCTGACGCGCGAGCGAGCACCGGCGCTGTTCACACTGCTCGACCAGGTCCGCATGGCGACGAACGCACCCGCGTTGCACCACGTGCTACTGAACCACGACTACAACTGTTCGGTGCTGCAACAGCCGCGGCTCGGGTTGTTCGGGTGGCCGCGCAACTACCTGCTGCTCGGACTGCCGATGCTCGAGACGCTGTCTTCCGATCGCCTGCGCTCGGTGATCGCGCACGAGATGGGTCATCTGACCGCCGATCACAGCACCTTCGCCGGCCGGTTGTTCAGCGTTTCCGATGCGTGGCGCCGGCTGCTCGCGCATCTCGATGCGCAGGGTGGGCTCCTGCTGCGACTGTTCGTGCCGTTCTTCCGCTGGTACGCGCCGCGTTTCGGCGCGCGCGGCTTCGTGCTCGGCCGCCGCGCGGAGTACTTCGCGGATGCCTGCGCGCGGCGCGCGGCCGGTGAACGTAGCACGCGTGGCGCGCTGGTTCGCATCGAGGTGATGTCGCGCTTCCATCATGACGTGATGACGAAGCTGTACGAACAGGTCCGCGAGCGCTCCGAGCCGCCCGAGCGCGGTGTGATCGAGGCGGCACGGCGACTGCGCGAGGATCCGGACGCGATGCAGGCGATGACGTGGCTCGAAGACGCGTTGCGTGCCGAGACCGGCTACGAGGACACGCACCCGGCGCTTCGCGACCGACTGAAGCACCTGAATCCCGATGTTCCGGCGAATCTCGGCGACACGCTTGCGGAACCCGGGCCCTCGGCCGCGCAGCAGTTGCTGGGCGAGGCCTACGAGGCACTCGCCTCCGAGATCGACGCACGCTGGCGCTCCGAGATCGGCACCGGTTGGAAGGCTCGCCACGACGAACTCGCGCGCACCGCAGGCGAGCTGGTGGACCTCGAAACGCGTGGCGCCACCGATGGATTGGAGCGCGACGATGAGTGGAAGCGCGTGGTCGCGCGCATCGATCTGCAGGGCCGCGCGGTCGCGGACGATCTGCTGACCGCGTTCATCGCCACTCATCCGGATCATGCGATGGCTCAGTTCCGAAGGGGCCAACTGCTGCTCGATGACGGCGACGTGCGCGGACTCGAGCATCTCGAACGCGCGATGGCGCTCGACACCGACGCGGTGTCGGCCGGCTGCGATCAGGCCAGCGCGTTCCTGCGCAGTCATGGGCGCAGCGATGAGGCGGATGCATTCGTCCAGCGCGCGTGGCAGTACGGCGAGCTGGCGGAGAAGGCCCAACGCGAGCGGCAGGAGTTGAAGAAGAGCGACTCGCTCGCTCCGCACGACCTCGACGTCGACGTGCTGGTGCGGCTGCGCGAGCGGCTCGCGAACGAAACCTGGCTCGACGCGGTGTACCTGGTGCGCAAGCAGGTCGTGCATCTGGCCGGCAAGCCGTGCTACGTGCTCGGACTGGTGCCGCATCGGCCCTGGCACCGACTCTCGCAGCCCACGAAAGAAGCGCAGCACGCGATCGCACTGCTCGGAGATGGGGCGGTGCCGGCCGGCGTCTGGGGCTTTCTGATCGTCGATCGTCTGGCGTGGGCGAAGCGGCGGCTGCGCAGGATCGAAGGCGCCGAGATCTGGACGCGCGCGGTGGCGGTCCCGCCCGCGCGGCTCACCGAGCCGCTCCCGATTGCGGGTGAGCGCGCGGATTCGAACCCTGAGTCCTCGGCGACCCATCACGCCGCCTGATCGCGCGGCTCGCAACTTCCGCGTGCGAGACCCCGTAGGGCTGACCTCGCCACTCGACCCGTCATCCCCAGGGGCTCCCGATGCCGCTTTCCGTTCAATCGCTTTCCAAACGCTATCGCGGCGGTGTGCAGGCGCTGGTCGACTTCTCGCTCGACCTCGAGCCCGGCGTGCACGGCCTGCTGGGGCCCAACGGCGCCGGCAAGTCCACGCTCATGCGCATTCTTGCCACCATCCAGCGCCCGACTGCGGGACGCGTGATGTGGGGCGATGTCGACCTGCTGCGTCAGCCGGATCGCGTTCGCGAGCAGCTCGGCTATCTGCCGCAGGATTTCGGCATCTACCCGAACTTGAACGCGCTCGAGTTCCTCGAATACCTGGCGACCGCCAAGGGACTCGAGCCGCGTGCGGCGCGTGCGCGCATCGCCGTGCTGCTCGAGCTCCTGAACCTGACCGAGGTGCGCAAGCGTCCGTTGGGTGGATTCTCGGGCGGCATGCGCCAACGGGTTGGTATCGCACAGGCGCTGCTCAACGATCCACGCCTGCTGATCGTCGACGAACCGACCGCGGGGCTCGATCCCGAGGAGCGCGTGCGCTTCCGCCAGCTGCTCTCGGATCTGTCCGGTGAACGCGTCGTCATCCTGTCGACGCACATCGTGTCCGACGTCGAATCGGTCGCGAGTTCGATCGCACTGATCGCGCGCGGGCGACTGCTCGCGCACGGCCCGGTCGAGACGCTCACGCGTTCGCTCGCAGGTCAGGTCTGGGAAGCGCAGGTGCCGGTCGACGCGATGCGAGAGCTGCGCGGCCGCCACCTGGTGAGTGGGTTCGTGCGCCACGGCGATCGGGTCAACGTGCGTATCGTGGCGGGTTCCGCACCGGCCGCGCGTCCGCGACCGGTGCGG
>JABFRW010000179.1 GCA_013140805.1 Candidatus Eisenbacteria bacterium | reverse complement strand
CCTGATCGCCCAGCCTGCGGGCGGGAGTGCGCTCGCCCGGCGTTTCGCGCAGCGCCGTCACGATGCGTTCGGCGAGCACGGTCGAGACGCGCGCCTCGCGCGCGATGGCATCCGCGTCGGCGCCTCGGAGTGCCGCGACCGAGCCGAATGCCTTGAGGAGTGCGGCGCGCCGGGCGGGTCCGACACCGGGAATCCGGTCGAGCGCCCCGGTGAGCCGGCTGCGTGCGCGCAACATGCGATGGTAAGTGAGTCCGAATCGATGCGCCTCGTCGCGCAGTTGCTGGAGCATGCGAAGCGAGGGGCTGCGTCGCGGCAGGGTGATCGCCGGCGCCCCTTCGCGCACGATCGTCTCCTCGCGCTTGGCGAGCCCGATCGCGGCCACCGGGCGCGTGGTGATCTCGTCGAGTGCCGAACGCGCGGCACTCAACTGCCCTTCACCGCCATCGACGACCACCAGATCGGGACGCGGCAGCTCGCCGGACTCGACGCGTGCCCAGTAGCGGGACACCGCCTCCCGCATCATCGCGAAGTCGTCGGGGCCCGGGCGCCGCATGCGCATGCGGCGATAGAGCGAGCGCCGCGGAGTCCCGTTCTCGCCCGCCACCACCGCGGCGACCGCATGCTCGGCGCCCAGGTTCGAGATGTCGAAGCACACCATGCGGTACGGCGGAACGCTCAGTCCCAGGGCTTTCTGCAGATCCAGCACTCCGGGTGCGAAGCGGGCGCGCCGACCACTCGCGCGCGCGTCGAGGTCCTCGAGTGCATGCGCGGCATTGCGCTCGGCCAGCTCGACCAGGCGTCGCTCGCGTCCGCGCGTCGGGGTGACGAGTGCCACCGTGCGTGCGTTGGCGCGCTGCAGGCTCTCGAGCAGCGCTTCGCGATCCGCGGGCTCGCGCGCGGTCACGATGCGGCCCGGCGCGTCGGATCGCGCCAGATAGTGCTGCACCATGAAGCTGCGCAACAGTTCCTCGTCGGGAGCACCCGCGACTCCCGCCAGCACGCGCGACTCCTTGCCCACCACTCGACCGTCGCGTACGCGCAGCGTGACGATCGACGCCCGCGAGCCGTGGCGCGCGATGCCCAGCACGTCGGCGTCGCGAGCGTTCGGTACCACCACATTCTGCGGGGTGCGCGCGGACTCGAGCAGATGGATCTGATCGCGTCGGCGTGCCGCACCCTCGTAGTCGCGGCTCGTCGCGGCCTCCGCCATCTCGGCTCGCAGCCTCACCAGCAATTCCTCGTCGCGCCCGGTGAGGAACAGCAGCAGGCCGTCCACCAGCGCGCGGTACTCGGGCGGCGTGAGGGCCGAGCGCGTGGTGCAGGGCCCCGCGCAACGCTTGATGTGAAAGTAGAGGCACGGCCGGTTGCGGCGCCGGTAGTCCTCGAAGTTGCGACAGGTGCGGACCGGGAAGACGCGCCGCAGCTCGCGCAAGGTGCGTCGCAGGTTTCCGACGTCCACGTAGGGTCCCAGGTAGCGTGCGCCGTCGGGCTTCACCTGGCGCGTGACGGAGACCCGCGGGAACTCCTCCTGCACGCTGACGCGGACGTAGGGGAAGCTCTTGTCGTCCTTGAGCAGGATGTTGAAGTGCGGGCGGTGCTGGCGGACCAGCGTCGATTCGAGCAGCAGCGCCTCGGCGTCCGAGCCGGTCATGATGACGTCCAGGTCGACCGCTTCGGCCATCAGATCGGGGATCATGGGCCGGGTGTCGGTCCCATGGAGATAGCTGCGGAGCCGTTCCGAGAGCCGAATCGCCTTCCCCACGTAGAGCACGCGTCCCGAGCCGCCCTTGAACAGGTAAACCCCTGGAACGGAAGGCAGATTGAGGATCTTTTCGCTCAGAACGCTCATGAATCCCCCAAGCACACCCCAAGCGGGGTAACCTGACCGCAGACACTACATCCGCGAAGGCAAGCGCATCAACGGGATGCTTGACAGCCCGCAGGGGCCTACCTATCCTCCCGCGTCCGTTCATCACTGAGGTGTCGCAAGGAGGATCTTCATGCCGTATCACAAGTCGGCGGCCAAACGAGTCAAGACGAACGAGATCAGCCGCCGCCGTAACATTGCTGCACGCAGCCGGATGCGCCACGTACTCAAAGCCGTGCGCGAGGCCAAGGACCGTGCGACCGCGAGCGAGCTCTACGTGAAGGCCGCCGCCATTCTCGATCGCACCGCCGCGAAGGGCATCATCAAGAAGGAGACCGCGAACCGCCAGAAGTCTCGTCTGGCCAAGTTCGCCGCCAGCCTCTCCGCCTGAAAGGCGAACGCATGAGGTGGTTGCGCGCGGGGATCACGCTCCTCGCACTGGTATCGATCTTCGATCGGGCCGCTGGCGCCGATGCGCCGGCGGCCGTTCCATTTCCGGTCGTGGCTCTCGACTCGGCTCCCGCCCGTCCGAACGGCTGGGCCTACGCGAGCCTGCTCGGTGGAGCTGCGCTGATCGGCTCTTCGTTCTACTTCACCGGTCGCGCAAACTCGCACTACGACGACTATCTGCGCGAAACCGATCCCGCTCGCATCGAGTCGCTGTACGACACCACGCTGCGCAACGACGCCTACGCGCGCAGCTCGCTCATCGCCGGCGAGGCGCTGATCGCGACCGGCCTCTACCTGCGCTTCATCCATCGACCGCACAGCGGCGCTCGCCTTCAGTGGTCGATCGCGCCGACGCGCTGCGCCATCGCGTTTCGTTTCTGATGCCGTCGCGCCGTTGGCCGTCCGCCCTCGTGCTGCTGATCGCGATCGGTCAACTCGGATGTGCCACGCGCGATCGGCTCAACCCGTTCGATCCCGCCAACGGCACCACGCTGGGTCGCCCGGTCGGCTTCGCGGCGCTGGCCGGCAATCGGCGCGTGGACCTGCGGTGGCAAAGTGCCTCGGGTTCGGGCCTGCTGGGATTTCGACTGTGGCAACGCACCGCCCCCGAGTCGGCCTACAAGCTGATCGCCGGACTGCTGCCGCCCGCCAGCTCGCGCTACGTGAGCAGCGGGCTCCTCAACGATGTCGACCACTCGTATCGCCTCGAGTACCAGTTCGCAGACGGCACGACCAGCCTGCCCTCGGAAGACTCAGCGATGCCCGGGCGGGCGGTCGGCTGGGTGGTCGACGGCGCACGCGGCGAGTTGTCGCGCCTCACCGCCGACGGGCGCCGGGTGGCGCAATCGTGGGGCGGCTTCACGGCGCCCGATGCGCTGGTCGCCGACACCACGAACGATCACGTGTGGGTTTCGGACGGCAGCGGTGGCCGTCTGTGGCTGCTGCGAGCCTCCACCGGCGTGCTGCTGTCGATTCCGGCCGGCGGCGTGCCCGGCGATCTCGCGGTCGTTCAGGGCGACAGCATGGCGTGGTACTGCGACGAGGCTCGAAACGAGTTGCGACTCTACGCAAGCACCGGTGCATTGCTCGACACGCTCGGCGGATTTCTGACTCCGAGCGGCGTCGCGCTGGTTCCGCTCGACGGCACGCTGTGGGTGGCGGATCGCGACCACAATCGAGTCTTGCACATGGATCCGGACGTCGGACTGCTCGGTTCGACGCCGATGTCACGACCTTCGCGTCTCGCACGCGATGCCGTCACCGGGCAGGTGTGGGCCACTTCATTCACCGCGCGCGTGGTCGTGCGCCTCGGCCCCGACGGTTCGCTGCAGCAGACGCTCTCCGGGTTCGGGGGTCCGGTCGGTGTGGCGATCGATTCGCGTCGCGGCCGCATCTGGGTCGCCGACCTGAACGGCGGTCGAGTGGTCGCGTTCGATCGCGATGGCGCTCAGCAGTTCGCGATCGGCGGACTGCCGGGACCCCGCTCGATCGCGGTCGACGAGAACACCGGACGCGCGTGGGTGGCGTGTGCGGAAGCCGGCGCGACGATCGTGATCGCTCCGACCGGTACGGTGCTCCATCGGCTGTCGGCATTCGAGAGCGCGACGGGTATCAGTGTGGACGGAAACGCGACCCTGCCCCCGCCGAGCGGGGTCGCGCCGGCCGTTCCTTGAATTAGAAATTGTATCCGATCCAGAACCGCGTGGTCGGCTTGTCGCTGAACGACTTGAAGTCGCGCGTCAGCCACGCGAAGTCCCAGCGGATCGCCGGGAAGTAGCCACCGCCCAGATAGACACCGAAGCCGGCGCTGCCGAGCGTGCGATCTTTCTTCAAGTCGTCGGACGACACGTCACCGGCCGCGAACGGGTCGAGGCGGTCGTGCGCGTATCCGGCATCGGCCCACGCCGCGGCTCCGATCGTCGGCAGCTCCCAGGCTGCGGGAATCCCCAGCACCAATCCGCGCACCAGCGGCACGCGGAACTCCTGCTGCAGAAGCGCGGTCTGTGTACCGCCGAGCGAGCGCCGATCCCAGCCACGGAGCGCTCGCAGCCCGCCCAGGTAGAAGCGCTGCGCGTCGGGGCCGAAGCTCGCCTGCGCGTTCATGCGGGTGGCCGACACCATGCCGGAGCCGATCTTCTGATAGCGCCGCGCGTCGAACTGCAGCGTGCCGTAAGTGCCCTGGTCCGCGGTGAGGTCGCGCGTGTAGCCGGCGGTCGCCGCCCAGCGCGTGCCGCCCGAAGGTCCGAGCATGCTCCAGCGCGCGTTGTCGTGGACCAGCGAGACGTACTGCGAGACGAGGTCGAGATCCTGGATCTGACCGCTGCGCAGCCGGTGATCGATCGAGTGCCGCGCCACCAGCGAGCCGTCGAGTCGCAGGAACTTGTTGAACGGGTACGAGCCGAGCAGCGTGAGGCCGACGCGCGGCTCGCGCACCACCGCGTCGAGGTCGGCGTCATAGGTCTCGGTGAGTCGGAATGCGCCGACGCCGTAGTTGAACCGCTGCGACTGGTTGAGGTACGTGAGTCCGATCTGGAAGCCGTCGAGGAAGCTGCCGTAACGATCGGAGTCGTTCGCGAGCAGCACGTAGAGCTGTTCGTTCCCGAGCACGTCGCTGAGCGCGATCTGTCCGCCGGCCGCTCCCCCGCTGACGCCGGGATCGGCCGCGAAGCCGCCCTGCACGATGTCGAGCGCAATGCGGCGCTCGTACGGCAGCCGTGGGCCCCCATGGACCTGACCGGTCGGTGGATGCTCCGGCGCCATGCCGAGAATCGGCGCCGGCATCGCGGCCGCGAGCGGCGAGGGATCGACACTCGTCTCGATGTCCAGCGTGTCGGGGTTGAAGCGGGTGCGGTAGACCTGGAACTCGATTCCGTCCTGCCCGATGAAGAGCAGGCCGCGTCCGTCGGCCAGCCAGTCGGGATCCGACGCGGGGCCGAGCAGTCGGGTCGCGCGCCGAACGTCCGGCGAGGGCTCGATCGAACGCACCCACAGGTCGCTGGTGCCGCCGCGCGTGGAGCGAAACGCCACCCACTGGCCGTCCGGAGAAACCACGGGCTGGCGATCCTCACCGGCTGCAGGGGCCCCGAGCGGTTCGGGCACGCCGCCCGAGAGCGACAGGCGGAAGAGCTGATGCTCGCCGGTCGCGCTGCCGCGATCGGAAGCGAACACGACCCAGCGGCCGTCGGGCGAGATCCCGGGTTCCACGTCGTCGAAGTCGTCGCGGGTCAGCTGCTCGAGCTGCACCCGCTCGTTCGGCCAGCTCACGCGATAGAGGTCGGAGCGTCCCGAATAATCTTGAGCCGAGAATACGATTGCATCACCGTCGGGTGTCACCGCGGGGTCGTTGATCGCGACCAGCAGCGGCAGGTCGACACGCCGCAACACTCGGCCGTTCGAGCCCGCGAGCAGGTACAACATGTCGCGTCCACCCTGCTTGGCCGACAGCGCGATGTGGCCCGAGCGCGCGACCGCGGGGCGATTCTGGAACAGGTGGAAGGACTCGAACGACGGGCTCACGCCACCGCGCAGCACGCCGCGATCGCGGCGCTTGCGCCCGGCGACCGGTTCGTTGATGCGCAGCTGGATGCCATCCTCGCCGGCCGCGAAGTAGCAGAACGCGGGATTCCCGGCCACCGAGTCGCGAGCGGTCGAGTCGGTCGGGAGTGCTCCCGGCAACACGCGCACGCCCAGGTTGAAGTCGCCCTTGCGCGTCATGCGGCGCATCACGATCTGCGGATGGTCGGCCGAGGCGACGGCCGGGTAGTAGTGCTTGCGCAGCGAGTCGAACCACTCCGCGTCGAGCTCGGCGAGCGGTCGTCCGTAGATGATGCGGAACAGCGTCTCGAAGCTCTCGGCCCGATGCCACTGGTCCAGCAGGTCGAACACCTTGTCGGGCCCGTAGCGATCCGCCAGGAAGAGCAGGAACGACTGTCCCTCCTTGTACATGAGCACGGTGCCGGTGATCGACTCGCTACGAGTGAGCGGCATCGCGCGGCCGCTGATCACGGCATCGCGCAACAGACCCTCGGCGTCCTCGTCCCAGCGCGTGCCGCAATACTCGGCGAGGCCTTCGGTGAACCACAGCGGCGGCAGGTAGTTCATCGGGCGACGGTGCTCGCGCATGACCTGCGCGATCTTCTCGAGCATGTAGGAGTGCGCCATTTCGTGGCGCGTCACCCACACCAGTCGCTTCCAGGAGCCGTTGTGCGGCACCAGCACGCGACCCTTGATGAGTTCGGTCAGCCCGCCAGTGCCCTCGGAGATGAGTCCGGGAGTCGCGTTGGTCTGCTGGAAAACGTGGTGCGCGGAATAGAGCAGGAACGGCACCGGTTTGCGCGGCCGCATGCGGAAGCGCCGGTCGTATTCGACGCACACGCTCTCGGCGGCGGGTGCGAGGCGGCGCGCGAGGCTCTCTTCCTGGCTGTAGAAGTGCAGGCGCAGGTGGGCGGTCTCGAGCACGCCCCAGTCGAGCTTTTCGTAGTGGACCTTGTTCTTACCGTAGCCCTGCGCGAATACGGCGGCGGGAGTCACCGCGAGGACGAGCAAGAAGAGACTGAAGCGCGCGAAGGGTACGAAACGCATGTGCGCGTTCTCCTGAGATGAGTTCGCCCGGTCTAGGCCCCCCCCGCGGCCACCGGGATCGCTTCCAAAGTGTAGAGACCCGCCGGCGCGTGCGCTACAAATTTCGCGGCGCGCAGCGCGCCGTGCGCAAATGCCGAACGGTCCTGAACCGTATGTCGCAATTCGAGTGCCTCGCCCGCTCCTGCAATCAGCACGCTGTGATCGCCGACCCAACTGCCACCGCGCACCGCATGTAGCCCGATCTCCGCGTCGTGACGCGTTCCGACGCGGCCCTCGCGGCCGTGGCGAAATGCCCGCTCATCCCATCCGCGCAATGCGGCGACGTCGGCGGCGAGTCGCAGCGCGGTACCCGACGGACTGTCCGCTTTGCCCCGATGATGACGTTCGACGATCTCGACGTCCCACTCCGGCAGCGCGCGCAACGCGGTCTCGAGCGCGCGCCGCAAGGCCAGCAGGCCGAGACTGAAGTTCGCCGAGCGCAGCACCGCCGAACTGCGAGCGGTCGCCGAAATCAGTGCTTCATACTCGCTCGTGAGCGCGGTGGTTCCGGAAACCAGCGGAACCGCCTGAGCTCCGCAGCGCCTCGCGACCTCACCTGCGACTTCGGGAGTGCTGAATTCGATCACCACGCGGCCGGGGCGGATCGCAGCCTCGAGCGACGACTCCCACTTCACGCCGAGCCCGGGGTCGCTGCGGCTGACGGCCGCCGCCACCTCGATCGAACCGTCCTCGAGTGCGGCCTCGAGAACCGCTCGGCCCATGCGGCCCGACGCACCCACCACCACCAGCGAGATCACGCGCGTGCCGCGCCGCTCGCCAGCGCCAGCTCCAGTCCGACCGCACGCGCGGCCTCGAGCACCGCTTGTTCGGTCGCAGGTTCGATGGCAACCAGCGGAAGTCGCAGCTCGTTTCGGATCAATCCCATCGCGGACAGCAGGTACTTGATGGGACCGGGATTCGATTCGATGAACAGCGCCTTGAAGAGCGGCGCCAGGCGCGTGTGGAGCGACTGCGCTTCGGCGAGCCGGCCCGAGCGTGCGAAGTCGCTGAGCTGGCGCATCTCGCGCGGAGCGGCCTGCCCCGCGACCGAGATGATGCCGCGCCCTCCGACGGCGACGGTCGGAAGTGTGAGCGAGTCGTCGCCCGAGAGAATCGTGAAGCGCGTTCGAGCGCACAGCGCACTCGCCTGATCGAGGCTACCCGAAGCTTCCTTGATCGCCACGATGTTCGGAACGTCCTGCAACTTCTCGAAGGTCTCGGGCAGCGTGTTCGTGGCGGTGCGACCCGGCACGTTGTAGAGGATGATCGGCAGCCGTGTCGAGCGCGCGACGGCCGCGAAGTGCGCGATCTGCCCCTTCGGTGTGGGCTTGTTGTAGAACGGCGTCACCAGCATCGCGCCGTCGAGCCCCAGCTCCTCCGCGATACGCGTCAGCTCGATGCTGTCGGCGGTCGAATTCGTGCCGGTCCCGGCGACCACCGGTGCCCGCCCGCGCACCCGGTCCTTGACGAACGCCCACAACTGGCGCCGCTCCTCGACCGTGCAGGTCGCAGCCTCGCCGGTCGAGCCCGAGACCACGAGGCCTTCGACCCCACGCTCGAGCATGTACTCCACCAGGCGCGAAGTGGCTTCCAGATCCACAGCTCCGTCTCGAAACGGCGTCACCATCGCGACCATCAGTCCATCGAACATGCTCGACTCCTCTCGAAAACTCGCACCGCTCGGGACGCGAGCCTAGCTGCGGCGCGCGCGGTCCGCCACTCTCGCCCGGCACCGCATGACGTGCCTCATTCCCCGCCCTCGGTCCAGACTCCTTCGAATGCGACCGTGGCGGGGCCGACCAGGGTGACGTCCCACGCTTCGCCATCGGGCTCGAATCGCACCTCGAGATCGTCCCCACCCCAGGTGCGCACCACCATCGGCGAGGCGTCCCCGTGGGCTGCGGCCCACAGCGCACTCGCCATCGCGCCGCTGCCGCACGCCAGTGTCTCGGCCTCGACGCCGCGTTCGTAGGTGCGCATCGCAATGCGCCCGGGTGCGATGCGTTCGACGAAGTCCACGTTCGCGCCCTCGGCGCCCCACCGAGGGTGGCGACGCAGTGGCGGCGCCCACTCGGCGAGCGGTACCTGGGACAACCGCTCGACCGGCACCACCAGATGCGGCACGCCGGCGCGCACGAACCGGCCCCGCACGGTGCGGCCCTCGACCTGGAGCGTCTCCTCGGGTCCCGCTCGCTCGACGCGACCGAAATGCAGCGCAATCCCGCCCCCCGCGGTCGGCTCGGCGTCGAGCACGCCGACCGCGGTCCGGAATCGGATCCGCCCGCCGCTGCCGAGACCCAGGTCGAGCCCACGCCGCGCCGCACATCGAGCGCCGTTGCCGCAGAAGTCGGCCGCGCCGCCGTCCCGGTTGAAGTAGCGCATCGCGAAGTCGCACGTCGCGTCTCTTTCGAGCAGGATCACGCCATCCGCACCGACTCCGCGCCGGCGATCGCAGATCCGCGCGATCCACGCATCGGGCGGCTCGGGCAGCGCGATCCCTCGATGATCGATCACGACGAAGTCGTTCGCAGCGCCATGCATCTTGAGAAACGCGATGCGCAGTCCGGCTGCCGAAGGATGGCTCATGGGGCACTCCGACGTCTCAGAACCAGCGTCAGTCCTTTCAACTCTTCGGCCGGCCGCAACGTCAGTTCCAACTCGTCGCTCGCGGGCTCGAGTACCTCGTTCCACTTGCGATCGCGGTCGAAGTCGCGGAAGACCCGAATCCGCCACACGCCGGCCGGCAGCGAGAGAACGACTTCCTTGCCGGTCACGCCCTCCAGCCGCTCCGACAGGGTCGAGTCGGCCGGGGTCGCGCGCACCCAGCGGATCCCCTGCTCCATTTGCAGCGTGTCGATGACTTCCGCGGTGACCTTGGCCGGCGCGCGCGGATTGAGCACCACCAGCGCGAGGCCCGAGCGCACCGGCTCCTCGGCCGTCAGCTCGATCACGCTGTCGGCGGCCGCGAGCACGTCCCGCTCGGGCTCGAACGAACGATTGCGGTCGAGGTCGGCGAACGCCCACAGGCGATAGCGCCCGGGCACCGGCAGGCCGACCACGCGGAAGTTGCCGTCCGGATCGACGAACCCGAGCGCGTCAAAGTCTCCGCCGGTGCTATCCGGCACGCCGAGTCGATTCGCGTCGTAGCACCATAGATACGTACCCGGAGCCGCGAAGCCGCGAGCCTCGAGCTTGCCCTCGAGCACACCCTTCGGAAGCGACTCGGCGGTCGTGAACACGAACGCGTAGCCGCGATCGAGCGGATTGCCGTGGCGATCGCGCGCCGTCGGCGAGACGAACAGCGTGTAGGTGCGCTGTGCGGCGAGCGAGTCTCCGAACACCACGGTGAGCGCGCTGCCCTTCCAGCGCCGCTGCGCGATTTCGATCGGCGGGGCGATCGAGACTGCTTCACCCGCCGTGCGAGGCTCCATGCCTTCGCTGAAGGTCAGCGTGAAGCGCGAATCGCGAGGAACACCCGCCCCGCCGGAGTCGGGTTGGACGTCCACGATCTGCGGTCGGATCAGGTCGGGCGGTCCGCCGGTCGGAGCACCCTTGCGGGCGCAGGCGGGAAGCATTGCCAACCACAGCGCCACGAGGCTCGCGCCGGCGAAAGTGCCGATTCGGGAGCGCCAAACGCGGCGTTCGCCACGGCACGCGAGCACGTTCGGGTGCATCGCCGTCACGCGCGCGGATGCGCTTGTTCGTACGCCTTGCGCAGGCGCCCGCGCGTCACGTGCGTGTAGACCTGAGTGCTCGCGAGCGAGCGATGACCGAGCAGCTCCTGAATGGCGCGTAAGTCGGCGCCGCGATCGAGCAGGTGACTCGCGAACGAGTGCCGCAATGCGTGCGGTGTCACGCCGAGCCCGGCCGCCACCGATCCCAGACGCTTCGCGACCACGCGCTGCACGGTGCGACCGCTCACTCGCATGCTGCGCGTGTTGAGGAACACCGCTTCGTCTTCGCGGGTGGCCGCGCCGCGCCCTGCCATCCGCAGGTAGACATCGAGTGCCGAGAGCGCCGACGCACCGATCGGCACGATGCGTTCGCGCCGACCCTTGCCGCGCACGCGCAGCAGGGCCGCACGCGTGTCGACATCGCCACGATTGAGGCCCACCAGTTCCGCGAGCCGCAATCCCGACGAGTAGGCGATCTCGAGCAACGCACGGTCGCGACGCGACACCGGATCCGCGCCGCCGATCGCGTCGAGCGCGCGGCCCAGCTCCTCGGACGGCAGCGTACGTGGCAACCTGCGGCCGCGCCTGGGCATCGGCACCTCGCGAGCGGGGTCGTCCGCGATCACGCCGCGCCGAGCACAGAAGCGCGAAAAGCTCCGCCACGCGGCCACGGCGCGCGCAGCGCTCGAGGCACTGTGACCGCTGCGATACAGCTCGTGCAGGGCGCGCTCCAGAAGTTCGCGGGTCCATCCACTCGCCGCGGCCGGCTTGCCGACCCCGGCCATCAGATCGAGCACCCGCGAGACGTCGCGCCGGTAAGCGGAAACGGTGTGAGTCGAGGCTCTGCGCTGCGCCTCGAGCTCGCTCAGGAACGCGGTGAGCGCGTCACGCACTGGCCGGTTCCGGCGGGAACTCCATCTTGCACTGAAGGCAGCGAAGCATGAGTCCCTTGCGCTTCGTCTCCTTCTCGACCATGAACGCGGCCCCGCAATTCGGACACGGAACCGGGCGCGGTCGATCCCACGCCGCGAACTTGCATTCGGGATAGCGCGTGCAACTGAAGAACACCTTGCCGCGCCGGGTGCGCTTCTCGAGGATCTCCCCTTCGCCGCAATCGGGGCACGCGATGCCAAGCGTGATCTTGCGCGCGTAGTCGCAGGTCGGGCGTTTCTCGCACGAGATGAAGCGCCCGTACGGACCGTTGCGCGCCACCAGCCCCGATCCGCACTTGGGGCACGTGCCTTCGATCGGCGTCGGAAGCTCCGCGTCGTCGACCGGCCGCGTGTACTTGCACTCGGGGTAGCCGGGACACGCGAGGAACGGACCGCGGCGGCCGAACTTCCGGATCAGCTTGCGGCCGCAGTTCGGACACGCGATTTCGGTCTCTTCCTGCACGCTCTCGCGGTGCTGGTCGACCGACTTCTCGGCGACCGCCAGATCTCTGCTGAGCGGCTTCCACATCTCGCCGACCACGCCCTGCCACTCGCGCTTGCCCTCTTCGATCTCGTCGAGCTCGTCCTCCATGGTGGCGGTGAAGCCCACGTCGAAGACGTCCGGGAAAGTGTTCACGAGCAGCTTGTTCACGGTACGGCCGAGTTCGGTCGGCACCAGTTTGCCGCGATCTCGATCGACATACTTGCGACCGGTGATGGTCGACACGATCGTGGCGTAGGTGCTCGGTCGCCCGATGTTCTCCTCTTCGAGCGACTTGACCAGCGAGCCTTCGGTGTAGCGCGGCGGCGGTTGAGTGAAGTGCTGAATCGGGCACACGGTCTCGAGCGCCTCGCCATCGGTCGGCTGTTCGATCGGCTGTTTCGCGACCGCGAGCGCGGTGCCGATCGCCAGCACCGGCAGCCTCGACTCCTTCTCCTCGTCTTCTTCCTCGAGCCCGTAGAGCTTCTGGAATCCGGCGAATTGCAACACGCGCCCGCTGGCACGCAGACCGTACTTGCCGGCCTCGACTTCGATCGTGGTGGCAAGGTACTCGGCCGACGATGCCTGCGAAGCGGTCGCGCGCTTCCAGATCAAGTCGTAGAGCTTGAACTGCTCCTCACTCAGGTAACGCTTCACGGCTTCGGGCGTGCGCGCGACGGACGAGGGTCGAATCGCCTCGTGCGCATCCTGGGCCGACTTCTTGCCCTTGAACTGGCGCGGCTGTTCGGGCACGTATTCGGGGCCCAGCGAGCGGGTCAGCCAGCCGCGGATCTCGGCGATCGCCTCGCCGGCGAGTCGCGGCGAGTCGGTACGCATGTAGGTGATCAGACCGACGCTGCCCTCGGCGCCGAGCGCGACACCCTCATAGAGCTGCTGCGCGACCTTCATGGTGCGCTGGCTCGTGAAGCCGAGCCGGTTGAACGCGGTCTGCTGAAGCGTGCTGGTGATGAAAGGGGCGCGCGGGTGGACCTGCTTGGGCGTGGTCTCCACCGACGCGATCCGACCCGGGAGCGTCGCGAGTTCATCGGCATAGGTTCGCGCCCGCTGCGCGGCGTCCGCGCCGCGCACTTCGCCCTTCTCGAGATCCGCTCCGCTCACCTTCACGAGCCGCGCGGGGAACGATTCGCCGGCCGCGGTCGCGTAGTCGACCTCGATCGTCCAGTACTCCTCGGTGACGAAGCTCTCGATCGCGTCTTCGCGCTCGCAGATCAGGCGCAGCGCCACACTCTGCACCCGGCCCGCCGACAATCCGAAGTAGAGCGTCTTCCACAGGAACGGGCTGACTTTGTATCCGACCAGGCGATCGAGCACGCGGCGCGCCTGTTGCGCGTTGACCAGATTCATGTCGAGGTCGCGCGGATTCTCGAGTGCCAGCTTCACGGCGCGCTCGGTGATCTCGTTGAACGTGAGCCGCTGGATCGGAACCTTGGAACCCGACAACGCTTCGGCCAGATGCCACGCGATCGCCTCGCCTTCGCGATCGGGGTCCGGCGCCAGGTAGACGCGCGAGGCGGTTCGCGCCGCGGCTCGCAACTTCGCGAGCGTCGCCGCCTTGGTGGCGATCGGCTCGTATTGCGGCTCGAAGTTGTTCTCGAGGTCCACGCCGAGCTTGCTCTTCGGCAGGTCCATGATGTGGCCGTTCGAAGCCATCACCGCGAACGAGCGGCCGAGGAATTTGTTGAGCGTCTTCGACTTGGTCGGCGACTCGACGATGACGAGCGACTTGCCACTCGCGTCGACGTCTTCGGGCGCGCGCGGGGCTCGTGCCGCGCGCTTCGGCGCAGCTCCGGCCTTGCG